>JABMMK010000379.1 GCA_013205605.1 Cytophagales bacterium
CTATTACCAACAAGCGCAAACTAAGGGCTATGTGGACAAAATGCTTCCCTATTACATGGCAATGGCTGCTAAATCCATCGGCAATTATGAATTAACCAAAAGCTATTTAAGTGAATTTGTCAAGTCAAAACCAAGCCGATTATATCAAATCAAGTCGGAGATTGAATTAGAAAACTTAGGCCAAATTCCTGATTTATTAAAAAAACAAAGTCCGGTAACGCTTCAAGCGCTCGCAGGAAATACAGCTAAAACAGAATTTGACGCGAAAAAAATAGGAGACGAATTGATTTTCACCAGTTCCTCTAAACCTGAAATTTACAAAAACAATGGTCTGCCTTTTTTAGGCATTGTCAAAGCCCCTTTGAAAAATCCTGGCGAAATAGGGAATCAATCCATATTTAGCTCAGCCCTTTTTAAAGAAAATGCGAACGACGGAACCCCAGCGTTTACCAAGGACGGAAGCACCGTCGTTTTTGCCAGAGGAAATACAGGCAAAAGCAAGGATCCTTCCCCCGATGTGGACTTATATATGTCCAAAAAAACAGGCAATGCTTGGTCTGAACCTGAACGACTTAGCATTTCAGATTCGATCGCTTGGGATGGTAGTCCCAGTTTTTCTGCTGACGAAAGAACCTTGTATTTTAGTTCTAATCGTCGAGGCGGAAAAGGGGGCGTTGATTTATACCGAGTGCCTATTGACAACTCTGGTAGGTTTGGCCGACCGATCAACTTAGGTTCTACGATTAACACTCCCGGTGATGAATTATTTCCATACGTAAGTGCCAACGGGAAATTGTATTTCTCCTCAGATGGACATCCGAGCATTGGAGGTTTGGATTTATTTGTGGCCAGCCGAAATGAAAATAAAATTATAGTCGAGCATTTAGGCGTCCCCATTAATTCCATTGGCGACGACTTTGCGATCTCATTTTCCGACTCAACCCAAGGTTATATTAGTTCCAATAGGCCTGGTGGCAAAGGTGATGACGACATCTATTTTTTCAAGTCCACCGGCTCTGAAGATCGTTGGTGGACCACCGCTCCACCACCCGTCATTGATACGTTGAATAAGAAAATTGTCAATTATTTTGTTCAAGTCAAGGTCGTAGATCCATCCGGAAATTCGATTGACTCCGTCAAAATTAATGTTCGGAAAAATGGCCAAACCCTATCCAATGAGAAAACCAATAAAAAGGGATTCATTGAATTGATCGATTTGGCTGAAAATGACGAGCTCGTCTTTAAGTGTGACAAAGAAGACTTTATTACGGTTCGATCCAGCTTCTCTATGGAAGGAAAAACCATCCCTGAGTCTTTATTGAAAAAAGAAATGACGGATACGACATTCCAAGTAATCATCACGATGGACCGACCGGAGATCGGGAAAGAGATTTCAAAATTGTATGAAATCAATTCCATTTATTATGATTTGGACAAAGCAGATATCCGTACAGATGCGGCAGAAGAACTAGATAAAATTGTCCAATTTTTAACGGACAACACACAGATGAATTTGGAATTAGGCGCCCATACGGATGCTAGGGCGAGTACCGGATATAACTTGAAATTATCACAAAGAAGGGCTGAATCAGCGGTCAGCTATATTATTCGTCGGGGAATTGCCAAGGATCGCATAAAACCCAAAGGGTATGGCGAAGGCCAATTAATCAATGAATGTTCAGATGGGGTAGAATGTCCCGAAGAAATGCATCAACAAAATAGACGGACTGAGTTTAAAATTATCAAAATTAGCACAGAATAAAATGGCTAACTATGTATTAAAGGGTGGTCAAATTGTCAATGAAGGCAAAATCTTTCAAGGAGATATTCGGATCAAACAAGGCCGCATAGATAAAATTGCCTCCTCAATTTCTCCCAATGCTGAGGATCAAGTAGTAGACCTGAATGGAAAACATGTATTTCCAGGCATGATCGATGACCAAGTGCATTTTAGAGAGCCCGGGTTAACGCATAAAGCAAAAATTGCCTCCGAAGCGCGTGCTGCAGTAGCCGGCGGAGTAACAAGTTTTATGGAAATGCCCAATACCGTACCCAATGCACTTAATCAAGCATTATTAGCCGATAAATATGACATTGCACAGGCGGGGTCTTTGGCCAATTATTCCTTTTTTATGGGGGCGTCCAATGATAATTTGGAAGAAGTACTTAAAACATCCAAAAGAGATGTTTGCGGACTTAAAATATTCATGGGTTCAAGTACCGGAAATATGTTGGTCGATAACGTGCAAACCCTTGAAAAACTTTTTACTCGTAGCGAAATGCTCATCGCAACCCACTGCGAAGATGAGGCAACTGTTCGCGCCCGTTTAGCTTTGTTCAAAGAAAAATATCCGTCAGACGATGCACCAGCCTATTTACATCCACTCATACGCAATGAGGAAGCATGTTATTTGTCGTCTTCCATGGCTATTGACCTAGCCAAAAAATCCAATGCACGCTTACACATTTTACATATTAGCACGGAGGAAGAATTAGCCTTATTTGACAATAGCAAACCGGTAAAAGAAAAGAGAATCACGGCTGAGGTTTGCGTCCACCACCTTTGGTTTGATGCTTCCGATTATGAACTAAAGGGCAATTTAATTAAGTGCAATCCAGCCATTAAGGACGCCAGACATAAAAATGCATTGCGAAAAGCATTGAATACAGGGGAGTTAGATATCATTGCCACGGATCATGCACCACATACCTGGGAAGAAAAACAACAAGGGTATTGGTCCGCACCCTCGGGTTTACCCTTAGTCCAACATCCACTTTTGATCCTTTTCGAATTAGCCCAAGAGGGGGTGATAAGTTTAGAAAGAATTGCTGAAAAAACAGCACATGCGGTGGCTGATTGCTTTCAAATAGAGGAAAGAGGATATATCAGGGAAGGTTATTGGGCCGACTTGGCGATTGTCGATTTGCAAAAACCGACACATGTCGAAAAATCTAATGTACATTTTCAATGTGCATGGTCCCCATTAGAAGGCCAGATATTTTCTGCAAGCATCGAATCCACATTTGTGTCTGGACATTTAGCCTATTCAAACGGAAAATTTGATATGAGTCGGTTAGGAAAAAGACTTCTATTTAACCGCGATTAAAGTACGTCATCAAAATAGACGCGTAAGTAAAATCCTAAGGATTGGTTGTACAAAGCTCCTGATCCAGAAGCGATATTTAATATGCCGGCTTGATAGGTGACCCCCAAAGAAACAAAGTTTTGAGAAACAATTCCGAGGCCTACTTTGAATCCCATGTCAACCCTTCGCAAATCACGAGAAAAACTTTCACCTGAAGTTGTGGTGGTCACATATGTGGTAGGCTTGAGTGGATTTGGACCTCTGTTGATATATGTTGAATTATCCCATAATCCCACGCCAAAATAAGGCCCTGCCCAAACCGTAAGACCTCCGCCATATTCAGATAAACTTCCTAGTTTAATCTCCACATTGGGGCTAAAGTCCAAATAATTTAGAGAAATTGTACGGTCAACATAAACAGAATCTGAGAAATTTGTTTTGGCATGATACCCTCTTTGAGATAATGCAAGTTGGGGACTAAAGCTAGCGCGGGCGGTTATTGGGTATTGTAAACCTATCCCTAACTCAACGGCAGGTTTAAAAAAGTAGGATTCTCCTCCTGTACCTTCCCCACTAAATCGGACCGACTTAGCCTCTAGATGAAAAATCTTTTTTGGTTTATATTTTTGCCCCAAAACACACATGGGAACCAATAAAATAAATAAGAAAATAGACTTTAAATACGAAGACATCATCGGGTTATTGCGAAATATTCCTCAATTTTAACCCATATTTATGTAAACACCAACAAAAGTTTATTAATTGGCTCGAATTTATGAAGAAAACTACCGGGACTTTACTCCCCTATTTTTCACTTTCAGGGATAGAAGCAGGATTAGATGAAGCGGGAAGAGGCTGTTTAGCAGGCCCAGTAGTAGCCAGTGCCGTTATTTTACCCAAAGACTTTATACATGCTGGCCTAACGGATTCGAAACAATTAACACCCAAGCAGCGAACGAATTTAATTGACATCGTGAAACACTATGCCATTGAATATGCGATTGCTGAAGTAGACCATGAAACGATTGATCAAATTAATATTTATAAGGCCAGTGTATTGGCGATGCACCGTTCGGTGGACCAATTAAAAACCAGGCCCGATCATTTATTGGTCGATGGAAATAGATTCATCAACTATCCTTTGATTTCACATACCTGCATTGTAAAAGGAGATTCGAAATATTTTTCGATCGCGGCTGCCTCCATTTTAGCCAAAACATATCGCGATGAATGGATGAAAAATGCAGCTGAAAAATATCCAGGATACGGTTGGGAAAGAAATGTAGGCTATCCCACTTTAGAACATAGAAAAGCAGTGTTAAATTTAGGGCCAACAGACATACATCGAAAAACCTTTCGTGTAGAATTAAAAGAAAAATGCTAAATTTATTTTTTTTATAAAAGCCTTGAAAGTACTCTATACCTGTAAAAATTTCTTTATCGTCTTTGCACTTTTCTTGATTAGTCAAAAAATAGCGGCACAAGGAACACAAAATCGGCTCCTGCAAACCAATGAGCGCATAAAAAATGCAGAAGATTTTAGTCGGAAGTTAGACAGCAATTATAAAAAAAGCATCCGTATTGCAGGGGAAAGAGGTCTTAAAATAAAAGAGGATTTAGGGAATGGGCGATTTTTAAGTCTTCAACAAATCAATGAAATAGGCGAACCGCTCTATATTATAAACCACTCCAATACACAAGCTGCAGCGACCACTAAGACAAACCAACTCTATTCAGGAGGAAGCCTAGGGATTTCATTAAGTGGAAAATCAGATACTATGTCTGGCCGATTAGCGATTTGGGATGGAGGAAATGCTTTGGCAACACACCAAGAATTTGGAGGTCGCATCAAACTACAAGAGAATTTAAGTACCACTGATATCCACGGCACGCATGTTGCCGGTACCATGATTGCCTCAGGCGTTAATTCCAACGCGAAGGGGATGTCGTTTGGTGCAGATCTTAAATTATGGGATTACAATAATGATAATGCTGAAATCAGTGATGCCTCTATTCCAAAAACGGGTCCCCCTTTGTTAGTAAGTAATCACTCCTATGGTTATCAAGCTGGTTGGGTCTATGATTCAACAAAAAATAAATGGCAGTGGTGGGGTGAGGACCAAGTAGGTACCTACGAGGACTATAAGTTTGGATTTTATAATGGAAACGCTCAAACACTAGATAAAATCGCATTTAATGCTCCTAATTATTTAATTGTTAAATCCGCTGGAAACAGCCGTGATGCGAATGGTCCAGAGGCAGGGAAATACTATTTTCTAAAGACATCTACCAAAGATTCTTCCAACATTGCCAGAAGTAAAAATGACGGATATGATATTATTTCCACTACTGGAACTGCCAAAAATATATTAACCGTGGGCGCCGCAGAATCCATGTACACCATTCCCGAAAAAGGAAGTGATGTTACTTTGGCCAGCTTTTCATCTTGGGGTCCCACAGACGATGGAAGAATTAAACCTGATATTGTAGGAATTGGCACCGATCTTTTATCCACCAGTAATGCCTCCACCACCAGCTATACTTACTTAAGTGGCACCTCTATGGCCACCCCTCAAGTGTCAGGATCCATCTTTTTGCTTCAACAGTTATACAACCGTCTAAATACTAATACATTTATGCGTGCAGCTACTCTAAAAGGGGTCATATTGCATACTGCATTGGATATGGCAGCAGTCGGCCCTGACTACCAAACGGGTTGGGGTCTTTTAGACATGGAAAAAGCGGCAAAAGTTATTTTAAATGTTGAAACCTCAAACTTGATTTCTGAAGGCACATTGGCCAACTCCGCAATAGATAAGCGTGCATTCGTAGCATCTGGGAAAGGCGATTTGGTCGCAACAATTTCTTGGACTGATCCTGAGTCAACTGTATATCCAATTAACACTGAAAATTTAAATAACCGTAAACCTAAATTAGTTAATGACCTGGATATTAAAATTTCGGATGGTGCAGGAAAATTTCTGCCCTTCATATTAGATCCCGCCGCCCCAGAAAAAATCGCAGAGGCAGGAGACAATATTCGTGACAACATTGAAAAAATCATCATTAAAGGTGCTGTTCCAGGAAAATCATATGAATTATCGATTTCACACAAGGGGACGCTGAAAGACAATAAATCACAAGACTTCTCTTTAATTGTATCAGGGATTGGCGGAAAAGCTTATTGTGCGATTACGCCAACAAGCCCACAAAATCTTATCAAGTCACTGGCCGTTGGCACCTATTCAAATACCGTATCAACTTCGCAAGACTTCACCTCCACGCCTATTCCTTTAGAATTAGGTGGATCCAGCGACCTTATACTAACCTTCTCCAGTACTGCCAGCAAAAAAATAAAAGTGGTCGTAGACTGGAATCAAGATGGAGACTTCGAAGATTCAAATGAGGTGATGTTGGCCAGTGATCTCCTGAGCACCGAAAGCTATTCGGCAAAATTTAAAGTTCCGTCCAACCTTAATATAAATCAATACTTCCGAATGAGGGTTGTCAGTGAACTAGGGAACTCATCGACTAATGTTTGTGGGAATTTAGGCACTGGTGAATCAGAAGAATATGTCATTCAAGTCATTCAGGCCTCCAATGATATGGGTGTTTTATCTATTTCAAATCCGGTCAGTAGCTATTGTGCGACCAATGGGCCAACTTCGTTATCGGTCCGAGTGAAAAATTATGGAAGTAAATCTCAAAGCAATGTCCCAGTTACACTTAATTACTATTTGGACAACTTGCTGCAGGGAAGTCTTAATGGGAAAGTATTAAAAATTGACGCGGGAGTTGAACAAATTATTACAGTCAGTGGAAACGCAAATTGGGTTGCAGGTAAAACATATAAGTTAAAGGCTTTATCAAGTCTTGATGTAGATCAAAATACCAACAATGATTTATTAAGTGTCAATCAAAGTATCGAAAATCCGCAAGCACCAGTGGGAACAGGTTTGTTTTGCTCGGGGGCAAGTACATTAAATTTAAGTGCGTCTCAGGGATATCCACTTTGGTACAACAATAATGTTTTGGTAGCCTCAGGTACGACTGCCACTGCTCCATACTCAACGAATTTCACAGTAGGCTCTAATGACTTTTCAGGCTCGATGAAGCCTCTAACAAAAAAGGACTTTGGCTCAGGTTCCTATTTTGAAAATTTTGGACCGGCGCCTATATTTGACATCAAAGTTCCCATCGTATTACAATCAGCGAGGGTCTATGTCGGCACATCGGGTACCATCACTTTTGATGTTTTCAACTATGAAAGTGGTGAATTAATCTCATCAGTAACCAAAGATTTAACGGCTACTAGAACGCAAACAAATTCAACCAAAGTGAATAACCAATTGACCGACGACAAAAACGATCCCGGCCAGGTAGTTGAGCTAAATTTATCCTTTCCAAAACCTGGAACCTATATCCTTGCACAATCATGCAGCAATGGGGCGACGATATTCCGAAGTAATAAATCATTATCGGACACGGTAAATACCCCTACAAATCTGGGCTATCCTTATACGATCCCTAGTATTTTATCCATGACGGGGGCTTTATTTAATGGGGCGCCCATCACCAGTGGATACTATTATTTTTACGATATGAAGTTCAAATCGCTTGGATGTCCAAGTCCACGAGCAACGGTCAATATTACGACTTCAAAAACTCCTGAAGTGAGCATAAATCCGGTAGGCAGTCAAACAATCTGCTTGCTTGGTTCCCTGCTCATTACGGCAAAATCGCCAGACAACCCTAGTTATCAGTGGCTATTAAATGGGGCCGCTATCAGTGGAGCTAATTCAGCCACCTATAATGCTAATAAAACAGGTGCCTATCAAGTGAAATCGACCATTGGTGGGTTATGTTCAAGTACATCAAGTACCTTGAATTTGACCATTTCAAATCCCTTGCCTCCGGTCATTACTTACTTAGATGGAACCATGAAAATAGCAGGCACTGGGACCATTCAATGGTATGTAAACGGGGCCATTATACCTGGCGCAACAACATCCTCATTTATTCCCGTGCAAAGTGGCCTGTACTCTGTATTCCTCAAAGATGTGAATGGATGTAGCGCGACATCTGATTTATTGACCATCAATATATTAGCTGCTGAAAAAGAAAACCCTTTTTCAGTGTATGTTGCCTTTCCTAATCCGGCCGTCGATTTACTTAACGTAGGATTACCCCAAGCCCTTGCAGGTACTTATACCGTCGAAATTATTGATATACACGGAAGGATTTTTCTCACCGAAAAAGTCAATTTAGAACCTGGAGTAAATCAATTGAAAATTGACATTTCGAAAATCCCTATGGGCACATACGTAGTTCGATTACCGGAAATCCTGAGCCAACCGAGCATGAAGTTTATTAAAAACTAGAGAATTGTTTTGACCAAGTATCGGCCACTTGTTTTGCCGGCCAACATGCCTAGCAAGATTTCAGGTGCTTCTTCTAAGGATATAGTTGTCACTATTTGATCCATCGGGAAACACCATTCTTTAGCTAATTTATTCCAAACTTTTTTCTTCAACTCCAAAGGAGAATCAGCCGAATAAATGCCTAATAATCGGGCCCCTCTAAGGATAAACGGATAAATCTGCAAGTTTAATTCGACGCTAGAGGCCATACCGCACGCAGCTACTGAACCACCAGCCTTTAGACTTTTTAAAATTTTAATTACCGTATCTCCTCCTACCGTATCGATCGCTCCTGAAAATCGCATCGAGTAAAGTGCTTTCGATGTTTCCTGGAGGAATTCCTCCCGATCGATAATTTCATTCACCCCGATGGACTTCAAAAAACCGTGTAAGTCTTTTTTGCCCGTGACGGCAATGACTTCATAGCCCAAATGCTTTAATAATAAAATACTACACATTGCCAAACCTCCGGTAGCACCACTCACCACGATAGGACCATCACTAGGTTTAATCCCATTTTGTTGCAAAGCCAACATTGCCATACCGGCAGTCAAACCGGCAGTGCCAATTTGCATCGATTTTTCAAGCGTTAGTCCTGAAGGTAATTTGATCATCCAACTCGATGGAACCGAAACATACTCACATAATCCTCCATGAGCATTCATGCCCAAATCGAAACCAGTAATGATAACTTGACTTCCAGCTTTAAACTTGCCCGAAGGGTCATTAATCACAATCCCTGCAGCATCTATCCCCGGAATGTGAGGAAAATTTCGAGTAATGCCTCGATGCCCAGTAGAGGAAAGTGCGTCTTTATAATTTAAAGAGGAATAAAAAACTTGCACAAGGACCTGCTCGGGATTTAAAACATCCATCGGGATATTTGACATGGAGGTGGCATAAGTTCCATCTCCATTTTCACTTGTCCATAAGCCTTTAAAAGTTTCCATCCTTTAATTCTTTGTCCAAAGAAAAATCATTCTCGGTGAATTTTGATCATCAAACTCATTTAATTGATAATCCCCTAACATGCCTGTGAAACTAAGTCCCGAATTCACTGCATATTCCAAGAAATCCGATTTTGAAATTAATTCAACCTTTTCTTCAAAATGATAGGCCTCCATTTGATCGGTAAAATCAATGGATTTAATGAGAAAGCCATCTTCGGCCCAGCGATTTATCTCAAATGAAATGCCTTGTTTGATCACTGTTTCTTGTCCAACTAAATATTTAATAACATAGGTAGGATTAAAGAAATCCATTAAAAAAACACCTCCCGGCTTTAGCGCGGCACTTAATGAATTGAAAGCTGCTTGGTTATCAGATTTCAGATCAAAATAACCAAAGCTGGTAAAGAAATTACAAACCCATTCATAGACTTCCACTTTAGGAAGCGGATCCCGAATATCATGTACAAAAAAAGATAAATTTTCAGTAGCATTTTGCTTGGCCGCCTCTATGTTTTTAGGGGATAAATCAAAACCGTCGACTTTAAAACCTAATTCATGTAATGTTTTGGCATGCCTTCCTTGTCCGCAGGCGGCATCTAAAACATGTGCATTTTTTGGAGTCTTTAATTTTTGCTGAATGGCTTTTATGAATGCTGACGCTTCATTTTCATCTCTTTCATCATATAAAATATGGTAATAGGGAGAGTCAAACCAGGTACTAAACCATTTCATTTTAGGCATTATTTACTAGCGTCAGTCAATTTTAGAAAATCCTGATAGGCTAATTTAATGCCGTCTTCCAGTGCAATTTTATGATGCCAACCAAGGCCATGAAGTTTAGAAACATCCATCAACTTCCTAGGCGTGCCATCTGGTTTTGAGGCGTCCCAAACGATTTCACCCTGAAATCCGATAATCTGTTTAACGAGAGCTGCCAAATTTTCTATCGTCACATCTTCACCAGTCCCTATATTGACCAACTCAGATTCATTGTAATTTTCCATTAAAAACAAACATGCCTCCGCAAGATCATCGGCATGCAAAAATTCTCGCATGGGTGATCCAGTTCCCCAAAGCGTCATTTCAGAAGCATCTTTTCCCTTTGCCTCGTGAAATTTACGTATCATCGCAGGCAACACGTGTGAATTGACTAAATCGTAATTATCGTTTGTGCCGTATAAATTAGTCGGCATGACCGAAATAAAATTACATCCATATTGCGCCCGATAGGCCTCACACATTTTAATGCCGGCAATTTTAGCAATCGCATAAGGCTCGTTGGTCTGCTCCAGATAACCACTCAATAAATAGGATTCCTTCAGAGGTTGGGGAGCTAATTTAGGGTAGATGCAAGAAGAACCTAAGAACATTAATTTCTTAACTTTATTTACATATGACCCATGGATAATATTGTTTTGAATCGCTAAATTTTCATATAAAAAATCGGCTCTATAGGTATTGTTGGCGACGATGCCCCCTACTTTTGCTGCGGCTAAAAACACATATTCAGGCTTCTCAACTTCAAAGAAGTCTGCGACATTTTGCTGATTTCTTAAATCCAATTCAGTTGATGTCCGGGTCAATAAATTAGTATACCCTAGAGAGGTTAATTTTCTGACGATTGCGGACCCAACCATACCTCGATGGCCAGCTACATATATTTTAGACTCTTTTTCCAATGCAAAACTATTTTTAAACCAACAATATTTTAAAATTTAAGCAAATTACATATTATCACGCATCTAATCATTTTAATTTATAATTTTGAGAAATTTTACTGCGATCTGTGCGTTAATGCAAACATGATTATTCGGAAATTACATATTTTGTTTTTTTGTTTCGTAGGCACAATCGCCAATGGTCAAAACAATGCCGTTATATCCAATAAAAAGCCGGTAATCGACACTACTGTTAAATCAAAAGGAATTCTAGGGGGAAGACTATCCACAGGACTAGAAAATAGCCTAGATCAATTTAAACAGGAAAGTGCAGATTGGAAAAAGGAAAGCCGGGCCTTTATTGAAGAAATGGGGATTAAGGACATTGGGGTAAAAGCTAGAATCGCAACGAGGAAAATCAAGAAAAAATTGGTTGCTAAAGATGAGTACGTAAATATTAAAACGGACCGACGCTTAGGCCAATATGGGAGCGGAAATCGAAGTACAGTGGAGGAAATCAATGTGGTCAAATTTGTAGAAGATGAATCACTTAGCACATATGCCCAAGAAATCTGGTGGTTTGACCCAAATCAATCCCGTATCGTAAACTCATCCATTAAAGACAATAAAACTGCGCAAATCTGTCATGGCCCGTTTAAGAAGATAGTCAATAATGTCATTATTGAACAAGGATTTTTCTTTATGGGAACAAAAGATGGTCGTTGGGAAACTTTTGGACCCGAAAATGAGTTAGAGAATAAGGTTTATTATGTACGAGGCTTTTTAGCTGGCTCAAACATTACCTATCATGACGACGCTAAAAAGAAAATCAAACAAGTGGTCCCTAATTTTTATGGAAAAACAAGAGGCAATTATTTGTCTTTTTACCTGAGTGGTAATTTGAAAGAAGATGGTAAATTGGATGACTCCGTGCGAATAGGGCGTTGGCGTGAATTTTACGAATTTGGTGCAGGAGGAAGATTAAAAAAAGAGTGGCGATATGGGAAAGATAAATTTGATTCATCAGAACCCATATTAATGGTGGAGCGAGATTCTCAAGGGAAAATTATTTATCAGAATAATCAAAAATTCGATTAATGAAAGTATTTTATTTGTTTATAGTTTTGCTTTGGTCTTTTGGAATGATGCTTTATTCCCAAGATGCTCAATCGGCCATTCCACAAAATAGCACATCTCAATTTACCTGGCATACGGAAGAAAGTTTTCATGCACATGGGTCAACGATTCAAATAAATACACCCAACAACGCTGAAGAGGAAGACGAAGTAAATGATGAAGATGAATTTAAATTAAAGTGTTTTTTTTCAAAAAAAGATACCCCATTTATTCCTATAAATTTCAAAGAAGGTTTAGTTTCAATACATCCAAAACTTAGGCTTTTGAAGCCCTATTTAAAGCCTCAATTCACCCCTCCAGATCATACATTGATTGTCAAAATTCATTAATATAAAAATTTTAACAAATCAATATGAATCTTAATCATTATGTTAAATCCATCATTTCAGGTGATTGGAAATCGGGTATTGCTGTATTTTTGGTTGCATTGCCCTTGTGTCTTGGAATTGCGCTTGCCTCAGGAGCTCCCTTAATGGCAGGCTTGATCGCTGGAATCGTAGGAGGGATTTTAGTTACTCTTATTTCAGGGTCTGAATTATCCGTCAGCGGCCCAGCAGCTGGACTTACCATTATTGTGGCCAATGCCATCATTACGCTAGGTTCATTTCAAGGTTTTTTGGTGGCTGTTATTTTAGCGGGTCTAATACAATTGATATTAGGACTACTAAAATTAGGCAAGGTTGGGAGCTTTTTCCCATCTTCGGTGATTCGAGGCATGCTAGTTGCCATTGGAATTGTTATTATCTTAAAGCAAATTCCACATGCGATTGGAGATGATTTGGATTTTATTGGGGAGTTTGAGTTTTTTCAGCGTTCTGATGGTCAAAATACATTTTCTGAAATCCTATCAGCATTTGAAACCCTAAAGCCGGGAGCGCTTATCATCGCATTTTTTGGGCTTATTATTTTATTTTCTTGGCCCTGGATCATTCGAAAAATTACGTTTTTAACGGCGATTCCTGCTTCCTTGTTTGTAGTATTAGTCGGAGTGCTAACGAATGAATTACTGAAAATGTATGCGCCAGACTTGTATTTAGGCAATTCGCAAGAGCACATGGTTAATTTGCCTATATTCAATTCAATAGGAGAAATCGCTGGGGGACTGGCAAGGCCGGATTGGACTTTTTTGACTAATCCAGCTATCTATTCCATTGCCATCACACTGGCCATTGTAGCCAGTTTAGAAACATTGCTTTCTTTGGAGGCCATTGATTCCCTAGATCCTTTAAAAAGAATTTCTTCTGCCGACAGGGAGTTGGTTGCTCAAGGATTTGGGAATTTAGCCAGTGGATTTTTAGGTGGATTGCCGATCACATCAGTGATTGTGAGATCTTCTACCAATGTCTATGCCGGTGGTAAAACTCGAATGTCTAGCTTCATACATGGTTTATTATTATTGGTCGCGGTACTTTTCTTACCACTCTATTTAAATAAGATTCCATTGTCATGTTTGGCTAGTATTCTATTGTTTACCGGATATAAATTGGCTCATCCCAAAGAATTCAAAAAATCATTTTCAGAAGGTTGGAAACAGTGGGTTCCATTCATCGCGACGATTATTGCGGTCGTGGCAATTGATTTGTTATGGGGGATTTTTATTGGTACGTTTATTGGTTTGATTTTTGTGGTCTTAACCAATTATGAATCTGTATTTTCAGTCTTCTACAATGGAAATGAAGTATTAATTAAATTCCAAAAAGATGTAACTTTCCTTCATAAACTGTCATTAAAGGAAGCATTCCGAAAAATACCTACAGGTTCGCAGGTCTATATTGACGCTTCAAAAGTACATTTCATGGATCATGATATTAAATTATTAATCACAGAATTTATGTCAACAGCCAAAGAACGTGGCATTGAAGTTGATTTTAAACAAAAATAAAAATGAAAGAATATAAAAAATTACTTTTAAGTAACAAGGCATGGGCCAGCGAGCGTCTTGAAGTGGACGCACATTATTTTGATGATTTATCTAAGGATCAGAACCCACTATTTCTCTGGATTGGCTGCGCTGATTCTAGAGTACCGGCTGAGGAAATTACTCATGCAGATCCAGGTGAGATATTTGTGCATCGAAATGTGGCTAATATGGTGGTTCATACCGATATGAACCTTTTGTCTGTTTTACAATATGCGGTTGAGGTTTTAAAAATTAAGCACATTATTATATGTGGTCATTATAATTGCGGGGGTGTAAAAGCCGCCATGACCAATAAAGACTTTGGCTTAATTAACAAATGGCTCAGGAACATCAAAGAAGTTTATGAAAAACACTATGATGAGTTGCATGCGATTGAAAACGAACAATCTCGCTTTAATGCGATGGTCGAACTGAACGTTAAGGAACAAATTCAGAATTTGGCAAAAACGTCCATTGTTCAAAAAGCATGGAAAAATAGTCAATTGCCCCATTTGCACGGTTGGGTTTTTGACATTCATAAAGGTGAAATAAAAGAAGTGGTGAATATTTCCGCTGGGGAATGGGAAAGCCCTGTCTTTAAATACGAATTTGAATAAATGAAAAAGGCCTGAAAATTCAGGCCTTTTTTTCTACAAATTTGTTTTTATTTTCAACTCGTCTAGCTGAGCTTGAGCGAGTGGGGAAGGCGAGTCAATCATGACATCTCGGCCGGCATTGTTTTTAGGGAATGCAATATAATCCCGAATGGAATCAGTACCCCCAAACAACGAGCATAATCGGTCAAATCCAAAAGCCAAACCTCCATGTGGAGGCGCGCCATATTCAAAAGCGTCTAATAAAAATCCGAATTGAGCCTTAGCCTCTTCAGCAGAAAATCCTAACACTTCAAACATCTTGGATTGCAAATCTTTTTGGAAAATACGAATCGATCCACCACCAACTTCCACGCCATTAATGATTAAATCGTAGGCGTTTGCTCTCACTTTTCCAAAATCACCGGCCTCCATCAAAGGAATATCTTCCGGCTTTGGACTGGTAAATGGATGATGCATCGCAAACCAGCGATCTTCCTCTTCCCCATATTCTAATAATGGAAAATCGACAACCCAATGAACTTGGTAATTATCTGGATCTCTCAAGCCTAACCTTGTCCCCATTTCTAATCGCAATTCGTTCAACTGCTTACGCACTTTATCGCCATCCCCTGATAAGATTAAAATCAAATCCCCAGGTTCAGCCTGACAAGCCTTTGCCCAAGTGGCAAGATCTTCTTCACTATAAAATTTGTCGACCGACGATTTTACAATGCCATCAGGTTGAACGCGCGCGTAAATTAATCCTTTCGCTCCTATCTGCGGTCGGCGTACAAAATCAGTCAACTCGTCCAATTGCTTACGGGTATACTCCGCGGCGCCCTTGACACAAATTCCCACCACTGTGTTAGCAGAATCAAATACTTGGAAATCTTTCCCAGATGTCAAATCCACCCCTTCGGCCTTAAATTCAACAAATTTCATGTCAAATCTAATATCTGGCTTATCTGAACCATAGCATTTCATCGCATCCGCGTAGGTCATCCTAGACACGGTGCCAATATCGATTTTCTTAACCTGCAAAAACAAATGTCGAATCAACCCTTCAAACATGTTTAATATGTCTTCTTGCTCCACAAAAGACATCTCACAATCAATCTGTGTGAATTCTGGTTGGCGATCTGCGCGCAAATCTTCATCCCTAAAACATTTGACCAATTGGTAATAACGATCAAATCCCGACACCATCAATAATTGCTTAAATGTCTGCGGCGATTGAGGAAGGGCATAAAATTCGCCTGGATTCATCCGAGACGGAACAACAAAATCTCGAGCACCCTCGGGTGTTGACTTAATCAATACGGGAGTTTCCACCTCAATAAAATCTTTATTATCTAAGTAGTTGCGAACTTCCCTAGCCACTTGGTGACGCAAGCGCAGACTCTCACGAATCGGATTTCTTCGTAAATCTAAATACCGATATTTCATTCGAATATCATCTCCTCCATCCGTTTCATCCTCAATTAAAAAAGGCGGAAGTTTAGCGGGATTCAAAATTCGTATGTTTTTGATTTTTATTTCAATATCTCCCGTAGGTAATTTATCATTCTTAGCTAATCGCTCCACCACTACACCTACAGCCTCAATCACAAATTCACGACCTAAGCCCCTTGCCATGGCAAGCGCCTCAGGACTCGATTTACCTTCCTCTAACATCAACTGCGTTATGCCGTAACGGTCTCTTAAATCCACCCAAATCATCCCCCCTTTATCTCTTGATTTATGAACCCAGCCACATAAAGTCACTTCTTGACCTACCTCTGTGATCCGCAATTCTCCGTTCGTGTGTGTACGTAACATATGTTCTTCTGCCAATTAAATTTGTGCAAAATTACTGAAATTGGATTGAGGGAAAAACATTTAGCAGTTTATTCTTTAAATCCTTAATTTAGTGCTTTGAAATTTTTATAGATTAATGGCTCATTTTGGAATAGTCGGTTCAGGTATTGGTGGGATTGCGTTAGCCATTCGCATGGCTTGTTTAGGTCAAAAAGTAGTCGTTTTTGAAGCCAATGAATATCCAGGTGGCAAATTATCTCAAATTGATTTAGGTGGATATCGCTTCGATGCGGGTCCTTCGCTCTTTACTTTGCCCAAGCTCGTGGATGAACTCTTTGAGCTCGCTGGAAAAAACCCAAGAGATTATTTTAATTACATACGATTGCCAGAAATATGCAAATACTTTTGGACCGATGGCACTCAGCTTAGCACCCATGCGGATGCACAAGAAACCGCCTCCGAAATGGCCAAAGTTTTAGGTGAAGAGGAGGCCAATGTGGCTGAATTTTTAAAGGGACTTCAAGATAAATATGAAATCATTAGTGAATTATTTTTAGAAAATTCACTTCAAGACCTTAACACATGGACCAGTAAAAAGGCCATGAGGGGCTATTTAAACATCCCTAATTTGGGCTTATTTTCAACCATGCATACCTACCATGCGCGAAGATTTAAACACCCAAAAACAGTTCAGTTATTTGACCGATATGCCACCTATAATGGCTCAAATCCCTATCAAACCCCTGCGACATTATCCGTTATTCCTAATTTAGAATACAATATTGGCGCATTTATGCCCGTGGGGGGCATGATTTCCATTACCAACTCACTATGTCGTTTGGCCAAGGAATTAGGTGTCGAATTTAGGATGAATGAGAAAGTGGAGGAAATTGTGACGGAGGGCCAGCGAGCCGTGGGGATAAAAACAGCCAAAGGTATATTTGCCTTTGATCATATCGCTAGTAATATGGACATTAGGCCAAGCTATAAAAA
>JABMMK010000380.1 GCA_013205605.1 Cytophagales bacterium
ATTATTTTGGATCCACCAGCCTTTGCTAAATCGATTAGCAGTAAACACAAGGCGCTTCAAGGATATCAAAAAATCAATTACTTAGCCATCAAGAAGATCAAGAAAAATGGACTTATTTTTACATATTCATGCTCCCAAGTAATCACAAGAGACTTATTTTATAACATGTTAGTCGCCGCAGGGATAGAAACTGGAAGAGAAATCCAAGTGATTCATCAAATGACGCAAGCACCCGATCACCCGATCAACTTATTTCACCCAGAAAGCAATTACCTAAAAGGTTTTGTATTAAGAGTTATCTAATTGACAAAACGGAAGATGCGATTCCAGCGAATTTTACCTGAGAAAAGACCTTTGTTAGGATCTAATGACATCCAGACAAATACAGCCTTTCCTACGATATGATCAGCAGGAACAAAACCCCAAAACCGAGAATCTGCTGAATTGTGGCGATTATCCCCCATCATAAAATAATAATCTTGTTTAAAAGTATAGCTATTCAATACCTTTCCATTTTGTAAAATTTTATCTCCGTCGATCGTTATGCCTTTGTTTCCTTCATATTTTTGGATAGCTTCTTGGTATAATTTAACATTTTTAGCATCTAAATTGACGGTCCAACCTTTTGCCGGAATTTGCACAGGTCCAAACCAATCTCTATTCCATTTAAATGAAGTGGTATCATGAGGGAAAATAGCTTCAAATGCTTGTCCTTTGACATCTTTAAATGAATCATAATCAAAAGTCTTTTTAAAAGATGATTTAGAGATTTCGGAAATCTTAACATGCGAGGTATTCAATTTATATCCGACTAATTGGTTTAATGAGTCAGCAAGAGGCAACCAATCTGCTGAATCAAAGCTAGCATCAGGAGAATTACGGATACCAAATTGGTCAAAAAAACTTTCTTCCAACGTTTCCTTGGTCTTCATAAATACGGGATGTTGCATTCTTTCCGGATTTTCCAACGCCTTATTGTTGATCAATACCTGTTGGTTTCTAACCTCAATCACATCACCCGGTGTACCTACACACCTTTTCACATAAAAAGTACGAAGGTCTAATGGAGCATCTCCGTCGTCTTCCCAATTAGGTGCATTGAAAACAACAGCATCCCCTTTTTTTACCTCAGTAAAACCAGGTAAACGGAAAGTTGGCAAATTCAACCAACGTAAATAAGAAGGTATATTCGTGAACCATATTTTTTGATGTGTTAAAGGCAATTGCAAAGGAGTTTTCGGCGTGCGAACTCCATAATGCATTTTACTAACAAACAAAAAATCGCCTACCATCAAAGAACTTTCCATGGATGGTGTAGGAATGGTATATGCCTCAAAAAGAAAAAAGCGAATCAGGGTAGCCGCGACTACAGCAAATAAAACAGAATCCAACCACTCTCTAAAGGCTGATTTTTGCGTAGGTTTTTTTGCGTCTTTGGAATTCATAAAATTATTTTTTGTGTAAATACTTATCTATTAACTCTTGTGATGGTTTATTTATGTACGGCGAAGGAAAACCTCTTTCTACAAAATCAACATCTTCCATATTGGTATAGCGCAAATGAGAAGACCACCTTATTTGATTATTGGTGATAACACCCGATTCGTGAACTAGTAAGGTTGAAAAAATGACAATATCTCCCATATTAACTTCAGGTTGTAATTTAGGAAACGCACTTCGGTCAAAAGGAACCTCGGCAAAACCATTTTCTAATTTATCCGTCAACGGCCCCAATTTATGAGAACCTGGATAAAATATGACAGGACCATGCCCAATTTCCAAATCAATCAAAGGAAACCAAACAACAATGGAATCCTGTGAGGCCAACATAGAAACCCAATCCTGATGTAAAGGCGTTTTATAAAAATGCTCCGACATGGCAAGGTTCGGATGATTGAAAAATAACATGGGCCGAGTACACATTAAAGGCTTCGACAAACCCAAATTTTTAACCAATTCAATCAAGTCAGGGTTAACGGATAATTGATATAACTCGATTAATCCTGTTTGAATCAATTTGCCGCAACTAATAAAAGTATCTAAATGTTCTTGAAACAGCTGCGTCATCTGAGCCAAAAAATCGCCCTTTATACCCAAATGATCAAATTGAATTTGGAAAATATGCTTAGCAGCTAATTGAATATCCTCAATTAATTTGCGTTCGAAAAAACCTGGAATAACAATGACCCCATTTTCCTTTAAATCCGATTTCAGCTGATCCAATTTCAACATCCCCATTAATTTAACATATCGTCCATTCCTAAGACACCTTTTTTACCTAAAATCCATTCCGCCGCAATCACCGCACCTAATGCAAAACCTTCCCGACTAAATGCTTCATGAGTTACTTCAATTTGGTCCACCTTAGAGATATATTTAACGGTGTGTGTACCCGGTTTAGTTGTTTCTCTCTGAGACCAAATAGCAATTTCATCTGCTCCTGGAATTTCATTATTAACCCATTTATTCTTATTTGGATATTGACTCATGATACCTTCAGCAATCGTAATCGCAGTCCCACTCGGCGAGTCTTTCTTTTCTATATGATGAATTTCATTCGTGTAAATATCATATCCAGAATGCGCTTGCATTAGTTTGGCCAATTGCTTGTTCAATTTGAAAAACAGATTGACACCTATTGAATAATTAGACGCGTAAAAAAAAGTAGAATCAAATGATTGAGTCGCTTTTTCCACTTCAGTTTTTTTCTCTAACCAACCCGTGGTACCACAGACGATAGGAATTTGTTTCTCAATACACTTCATGATATTAGAAAATGCAGAGACAGGATTTGAAAACTCAATGGCCACATCTACTTCATTATTCGTTAAAGAAATTAAATCATCTGGATTTTCAATATCTATTTTTGAAACGATTTGATGCCCACGGTCAATCGCTATGCGCTCAATCTCCTTCCCCATTTTTCCGTAACCAATTAAAACTATTCTCATCGCAATCGATTTTTAAAATTAAAAGTCAAAGATACACTAGAAAACATTCCTTTCGAAATAGGATCAAATTCAAAATTAGGTTTAATCTTTAAACTTATATCATCAGATACATCAAAAGTCTTCAAATGAGCGCTGACATTGGCATCAACCACATTAAATGCCCAAGCCACCGCAATCCCTATAAAAGTATAATCTCTATTTCGTCTAAATCCATCATTCAAGCGCTTTAATTGATTGACATCCAAATCTCGTATCACCCCATCTTCATAAGGAACAGCGACTGTTGACGGAGGCACATAGGAAGGATCTTCCGTATGAGGCGAAACGATGTAATAAAAATCCCGGTATTTCATGTAGCGCTCGTGATTGAAATTGGCAATCAAGCCTAAAGTAATAAATGCTCCGGCCACTAAGGGTAATTTCCAATATTGCCGATTATTTATTTGCCCCCATCCAGGAATCATCAAGGAATGCAATGTACTCACCCTAGGAATTATTTTATTATTTTTTTGTAGTGAGTCCGAGATAGAATCCGATTGAATGCTTAAGGTATCTATTACATTTCCTTGCAAATTGAGCGAAAAAAATAGGCTCATCAAAATTACCTGAAAATATGCTTTAAAACCCATTAGGCTATTTTTGAACAAATGAAATCAGCTTTTCAAGTTCCTCTTTAGACTTAAATGACACCTTCAATTCACCCTTGCCATCGTCATTCATTTTTAAACTGACAGGTAATTTAAAAATAGTAGATAAATTAGCTTGCCATGAGCGCAGTTGGTCCACGTTAACCTCTGACTTATCGACGGGGTTGACCTCATTATGTGAAGATTGCCTAACAGCGTCCTCCAATTTCCTTACCGACCATTCTTCTGATATCGTTTTTAAAAATAAGGTATTTTGAATCTCAGCATTTTCCAATGAGATTAATGACCGAGCATGCCCCATCGATATCTTA
>JABMMK010000381.1 GCA_013205605.1 Cytophagales bacterium
ATCGAAGAATGAAATCCATCAGCATCGTCACCGCAGCCTTTAACGAATGCCCCGGAATAATCCATTTGGCGAACGAATGGCTTGCGTTTTTCGATCAGCATCCCGATATATCCGAAGGAGAAGTGATCATTTGTGATGATCACAGTGATTGGCAACAATACGAATCTTTACGCGACGCCTTCATCGGAAATCATCAAGTGACCATCTTGCGAAATGAGGTCAATGAAGGACCTGGGTTTTCATTTCAAAAAGCCATTGCTCAGGCCAAATTTGACTGGACTTTAATCACCGATTCGGATGGCCAATTTCCCATCATTAACGTAAACCAAATGCTTTCAGCGTTAGGTGACCAAGAGACTGATATTGTTTTTACACACCGGAATCGCAAATATGATAATGAGTTTAATCGCTTTGGGCAAAAGGTTTCCAACAAACTTTGTAACTCAATCTTTAATTCCCAACTTCAAGATTTTTCTTGCGCATTTAAATTAGTCAAAACCCCGTTGCTTCAATCGCTAAAATTAGATGCCAGGTTCATGAATTATTCATTAGATCATACTGGAAAATTACTAAACTCCTCAGCTAAATGGATCGAAACTCAGGTTACTTGCCGCGTAGCTGAGGCCAGAAAAAGAAACATTTCTAGCGAAATAAAACGAGCCAAAAATCGATTTTTATACATTGCATACTTATTCTTCACCCAGTACCTTCGTAAAAATAGAGTCATTTTTTAATAAGCCGAATAGCTAAAACTATGTTCTTGAAAATCTCTTTATTTCTTAGTTTTTTGGCGTGGGGATTTATGGCATTTCTACTCATTACCCTTTCTTTTTATAATCAACCCAGCATCACCGATGACTTTTGCTTCGGCTTGATGGGAAGGGATTTTGGAATTTTTTCAGGTGCCTACCAGTATTATACTGGTTGGAGTGGACGCTATTTCGCCGACCTTCTCCTTCATTTTAATCCCTTAGTTTTTAGTGCTTCCTTTCAGCATTTTAAATGGGGAACGATGGGCTTAATTGTGATTGGCTTTGCCAATGGCTATTATTTTTTTAAAAATGCGCTCAAAATTCAACACAATAACCCGAACCTCTGGATACTTTCCTTGGTCAGCCAAGCCGTTTGTTGGTATACGATACCAGGCCTTTTCCAATTATTTTATTGGTTCTCAGGCCATTATTACTACTTGTCTTTTCAATTAGCCATTTTATTTGTCAATGTATATTTCTATTGTTCTAAGCCCATATTAAGAATCACTTTGATTGCTTGCATCATTTTTTGTTTGATTGGGTCAAGCGAAATTTCCATGATCATGTTCTCTGGAATTTTTTGGTCATGGCAATTGTATTTGGCTTGGAAGCAGAAAAAAATCAAATTAGAAACCGTTTTATTTTTTATCATTTGGGGTATTTCCATTGGACTAGTTTTACTTTCTCCGGGAAATAAAGTGCGCGCCCCTAAGCATATTGATTACATCAAAGGACTCACAGAGTCGATGTTGAATTTTAGCATGTTGCTTAAAATCTATGTTAAATCACCGCTGATTTGGGTAATTAATTTATTGTTATTTGTCACAATTGACAAGCCAAAAAAACAATATATTTTGTCATTCAAGGAGCTTGTAGGTCTTTTAATCTTATTCTTCATGAGCTATTTTTTAGCTTTTATTCCCATGGCTTTAGCCCTAGGAGAAGACTTTATACCAGATCGAATTCAGAGTTTAATCTTGATGTATTTGATTTTCGGGTTTGGGTATCTTGTCGTTTGGTTTAAATATAAGGTAGGCCAATTGAACCCTTCGAGCCTTGTTATTTCTCAAATTTCATTACTAGTCGTGTTCATAACACTCTTGTTTTTTAATCAAAATTCAAAACAATTTTATGATGAATGGCGTTTTGATAAAGCTAAAAAATACGCCAATGAAAATGCACAAAGATTTGATTTGATCCTTAAATCAAGTAATCAACAGGTGATCATTCCCCCCATCGAAAATAAAAACACCATGTTTTTTATGGAAGAATTATCCACTGACCCTAAACATCTTTGGTGTAAATGCATAGCCAATTATTATGGCAAAGCAGATATACATTTAGGCAAATAATTATATCTTTATTTAATCAACAAATTTTGAACATGAAATTAAACTTACTTTATGGGCTCGCGCTAACTTTTTTATTAGGCTCTAGTGTTTCATTCGCCCAAACAACGTATCCTGCTAACGACGTGGCCACCCCACGTTCAGGATACTACGCATTTATCAATGCAAAGATTTATAAAGATGCCAAAACCATCCTCAATTCGGCGACTCTAATTATCAAACAAGGGAAAATCGAAGCTGTTGGCATTAATTTGCCTCTGCCGAAAGACGTCATTGTCATTGACTGCAAAGGGAAATCCATTTATCCTTCCTTTATTGACATCTATAGTGATTACGGGATGAACCAAGTGCAGCCTTCCATGACCACCTATCGCTCGCCATCCCAAATGCTTTCAAATACCAAGGGGCCTTATTCATGGAATCAAGCTTTAAAAACAGAGGTTTTGCATGTTAAAAACTTCTCAGTGAATGATGCTAGGGCTAAGGA
>JABMMK010000382.1 GCA_013205605.1 Cytophagales bacterium
AATATTGCTAATGACCGTATGGAAGGTGGTGAGGGTGGAGGATGTAACCCATTAATACTAGGTAATAGGTATTAGGTAATACAAAATTAGGTAAGAGGTATCAGGTAATAGGTATTAGAAAAATTATGCAATTATGTAAAATAGTTGCTGCCTGAATTTAAATAACCTGCATGCGCTTTTTGAATAGTCATTTTTACTTCTTCCCAACTTAGGTCTTCAAACATCCATGGCGTCGCTTCATTTTCTGCATCTTCAAAATACACCAGACTTTTAAGTACTAAAAAACTAGATCCATCAGGGTATTTTTGGCCATAGAAACTCATTAATTGGCTCAAATCATATTGCTGTAAAATATAATATAAATCGATAAAATCTTTTTTGCTTCCCCTCCCTATAATGGCACCCAACTTCATCGCTGCGATGTCTTCAATGGCAGCTAAACAAATGCCATCTACCTCTAATCTATTTCGTAACCAAGGATATTCAAAATGAACAATGTCAACCTTAATTTCATCAATCAGATAGGTATGAATATTTTTGGAATTACCCAGAACAAGCACATCTCCTATTGTTTTTAATTCATCCGTCAATACATCAAAATCAACGTTCAAAATACCAAATAAATCTATGTCAATGGATTTTCGATGCCCAATTTGAAGAGCCAATGAAGTACCTCCAACCAAGCGCATTTCATTAAATATGCGTAATGATTGAAGCTTTTTTAATAATTCCAGGGTGAAATCATCAACTGTTTTGTAGTGTAACATCTGAAACTATTTATGGGCAATCCGGTTATATTCACTAAAAAAGCTAATGCTTTGGGGTCTAAGGACCTGAATTGAGTAGCCAAAGCGCCTATTTCACTTATCCCAAACCAGGCTGAAATTAAATTCCAATCATTCATCAAACCATATTCCAAAACCCTTTGGACAATAAAACCCTTGTTTTTTTCAATATCAATCCCCTCCAAGGGTGTATCCCAAAACAAATGCTTTGACAATAATTCAATCGCTATTTTACGCTCCATGATCATGCAAGATATATTTTAAAATCAAAATTATGCCAATCGGTTGGCAAATTCTCTTAGAATTTAGCTGCCTAAACCCTTAAACTGGTCATAATTAATAAAAAATAATATCATAATATAGTATTTTAATCCTAAAATAATTTGTAATTGTAGTGGACGGGTTTACCTCGTCCCAAAATAAGTTACCGGCAAATGGTTTTAGGGCGAAGCAGACAAAGCATTTGAAAAAATAAATTATTTTTTTAAATTTAGAAACAATAGCAAAGATCTAAGATGAAATCGACCATCAAAAATATTTTAAAGGAAGCTAAAAAAAGACTAAAAAAGGATTTATACTTGTTGGAGCATTATTCCAATAAATTTTTTAGCATACAAAAACCAGCCTTAGATTTCGACCCAGACACCCTCCCTTTCATAGATCGCCCCAAATATTCATTTGCCAAACTCAATAAACAAATTGTCCCCCACGGCAAACTACCCTACAACCTAGAAGAAAAACTAGATTTTTTTAGAGAATATGGCTATGTGGTTTTAGAAAATGTGCTGCCGACAAATGAAGTAGACGCCATTTGGGATGAGATCGAATTTGTCACCGAAAACCACGAAAATTACGACATCGATGGCCTCGCACACCGCTTTAATGACCAAAAAGAAACTCCCATTAAACGGATCCCCAAAGAAAATTTGAATGGAATCGGAACGCGCTTCATCGATTACCACGATAGCTCTGTCCGCGCTAAGAATTTGATCACCCACCCTAATTTGGCCCCATTCTTGCAAGCGAGTCTCACCCCGCAAATGACCGTCTTTCAAAGCCTCATTTTTAAATACAGTAGCCAACAAGATCTACATCAAGATTTTCCATGGGTCACATCCAAAATACCCAGTCACCTAGTGGCCGCTTGGATCCCTATGGAGGATGTTCACCAAGATGCCGGCCCCCTTTTCTATTATCCTAAATCACATAGGATGCCCAAGTTTGATTTTGGTAAAACGGGCATCCTCTTTCACTACGAAAATTCACTCTTTAGCCCTGATCAATTCTCGCGTTACCTGACCGAAACGTGCACCCAATTAGGTCTGAAAAAAGAAATTCTACTGATCAAAAAAGGAGATGTGCTTTTTTGGCACGGAGCGCTCGCACACGGAGGAATGCCCATCAATGACCCTAGCAAAACAAGGAAATCTTTTGTCGTACACTACTCGACCAAAGATGGCTTACCCCAACATCGTAGGTCCAATGTCCCTGAGGAAAATCCTGATCAATACCATGGAATTACTGTTTATTCGAATCCTTTGTTGGCCCATCAAAAAGACATCGTGAAATAAAATTTTCAATGTGAATGAATTATGGACAATCGATACATTTGTACATGTATTCTATTATATTGAGCACTTTTCAAACCAATTTTCCTATTGAACAATCAAATTTTAAAATATTAATTATATTGTAATAAAATGATCAGTTTATTAGTTTTAATATGTAAAATTTAAAGCTACATTTGACCATGAAACCACTAAATATAAAACTATACGACGTAGCTCGTGCCAAACTAAACTTTACCGACGACGATGCCATGGAATTTGTCTCAAGCATTCACGAACTTAATGACCACAGATTCGAAAATCTGGTCACGAAAGAATTTTTGAGTGAAAAGATGAATGGAATCGATTTACGATTTGTCAAACTTGAATCAAATATCGATCTGCGATTTACTAAAGTTGAATCCATGATAAATAACCAAATTGCTGAAGCAAAATCTGATTTAACTAAATGGATGTTTATTTTTTGGGCAGGCCAAATGACCATCACCATTGGCATCATATTGTTATTTATCAAAAATTAATAAAATTCTTACCATTTCAGTCTTGTAAAATGATCAGTTTATTAGCTTTAATTTGCAAAATTTAAAGCTACATTTGACCATGAAACCACTAAACATAAAACTGTACGACATAGCTCGTGCCAAACTGAACTTTAACGACGACGATGCCATGGAATTTGTC
>JABMMK010000383.1 GCA_013205605.1 Cytophagales bacterium
ATCACCCGCAAATAAGGCACTAAAGCCGATGAGGAATCATGCAAACCTAAACCCACCGGAATGTTCGTTTCCTCATTCAGATAGGAAGTATTTGATGGAGCTATTTCTGGCAATTTATTTCTTAGGCCAAAATCGAACACCCAATCATGATATGTTTTTTTATCAAAATCCCACAGGGCAGTATGGCAGCCAATCGACGTGATTTCTGAGGCAAAATTTCCTGTGAAAATAGAAGATAAAAAATTAGGCCAATGCATCACCCACCTCGTTTTTTCCCAAACCTCTACACTTACCTGAGATACTCTAAAAGCCTGAAGCCCTGAATTTAAATTTCCTAATATCGGAGAAGCTGTGGCACGGGCAAATTCATCTTGACCCCCATAATTTTGATAAGGAAAAAGTCCTTCTGGAAAAGCTTTTAAATAATTATAGAGTGGACTGACTGCATGGCCTTTTTCGTCAACAAACACCACCGTTGCCCCATACCCCGAAAAATTAAGTGCACAAATTTGATATTCCGGGAGGGCATTAATTTCAGCAAAAGTCTGCAACATCCATGAACGAACAGCCGGCAAGTCTTCGCCTAGAAAACCATCCTCATCAGGAATTTCTTGGAAATTTTGTTGGCGCTCGAAGACGATCTGATACGATTCATTCCAAAGGAAAACTTTTTTATTCGTTTTACCAATGTCAAAAACTGCCATGACCTTCATGCGATCCCCCATGTTATAATCCAGTCGCCTGCGTTTTTTCTCCCCGCGTTTCGATCAAATTGACGCGCGCTTTTGAATGTCTAAAATAAGCCAATGGATCCAAAGCACCACCCAATTCCAAACGAGCCTGAGCTACGATCGAGCGTACATCCGTTCTAAAAGCGGCTTGTAAAATTTCTTGGCATTGAACCACATCGTTTTCATCGCGGGCAATTTCCAGCGCTTTTTGATCCACTAATAATGCCTGAGCATAGGCGATTTGAATCGCTTCGACAGATTGCAATAAGTCTTCTAAGGGATCTTTCACATTATGAGAGGCGTCGATCATCCAACCTAAATCTTTGGCATGATTCATTCCTCTAGCATCCATCCCTTCCACCAATTCATTGAAGATTAAAAATAACTGATACGGTTTAATAGACCCTGCTGTTAAATCATCATCTCCATATTTGGAGTCATTGAAATGAAAACCACCTAATTTACCTTCCATTAGCAAAATGGACACAATTTGCTCAATGTTGGCATTGGGCAAATGATGGCCTAAATCCACTAAGGTATACGCCTTCGGACCTAATTTATTCACCATGGAATAGGATGCACCCCAGTCGCCCACGGTCGTCGAATAGAAATTAGGTTCGTACGCTTTATATTCTAAATATAATTTCCAATCGGAAGGCAAGGCTGCATAAATCTCTTCTAAACTCTCCACCGTTCTTTGATACGTTTTCCTGAAATTCAATTGGCCAGGAAAACAAGAACCATCTGACAACCAAACCGTTAAGGATTTAGATCCCAAACTCACCCCTTGCTTAATCACTTCGATATTGTGATCAATCGCTTGCTTACGAGTCGCTTTAGAAACGTGTTGCAATGAGCCAAATTTATAAGAAAGCGCTTGTCCTGCTTGGTCTTGAAACGTATTGGAATTCACCGCGTCAAAGGCTAAACCATGCTGAGCAGCTAAATTCATAATGGCCTTAGGATCGGAAGGGATATCCCATGGAATATGCAATGAAATGGCCCCAGAAGATTTATTTAATGAATGTAACAAACCTACATCGGCGATTTTCTCCTCTAAATTTCTGGGTTCTCCCCCGGCTGAAAAACGTCCAAACCGTGTTCCTCCCGTGCCTAATGCCCAAGATGGAATCGCAATCTGAAAATCTTTCAATTTTTGAAGAAGACTAGAAGGAACATTTACCTCATTAGTCAGAAATTCAAGTTGGCGCTCATGCCTCCCTACTAAACTTTCATTATGACTCGAAATATCCATATCTATCTTAAAAAACCAGCAGCTA
Organism: Cytophagales bacterium; assembly: GCA_013205605.1. Classification (GTDB taxonomy): domain Bacteria; phylum Bacteroidota; class Bacteroidia; order Cytophagales; family Spirosomataceae; genus Aquirufa. Next base: position 2,012 of record JABMMK010000383.1, read on the forward strand.
CTCCACCATCTACATTCAAGGCATTTCCAGTCGACTTGCTCAATAAACCACCTACAAAAGCAAAACATGCATTGGCGATGTCTTCCGGCAATACCGATTTATTTAAAATAGTTCTTTTGGCATAAAAGGCAGGTAATTCAGCTACGGTAATTCCATAAGCTTTCGCTCTTCCTTCGGCCCAACCGCCTGCCCAGATATTGGAATCAGCGATAACAGCGTCTGGGTTTACAGTATTTACACGAATTTGATCTTCGCCAAGTTCAGCAGCCAATAACCTCGTCATGTGTGCTTGGGCAGCCTTAGCCGATCCGTAACCCACATTGTTAGGTCCGGCAACAAAGGCATTTTTTGAAACAATATTGATAATATCGCCTCCTAAGCCTTGTTTTCTCATGATGGCAACGGCTGCCTGAGATACCAAATATTGACCCTTCACTAAAATATTATACAAGCGATCCCAATCTTCTTGGGTATGCTCTAATATACCTTTTGAAATACTAATTCCTGCATTATTGACAATCAAATCGATACCCCCAAAGGCTAAACTAGCATCCTTCAAAGCTTGTTCGATCGATGCTTGACTCGTCACATCGGCGATCACCGTGGTCACTGAATCACGGCCAAATAAACCAATAAACTCATCTTTAGCCTCAGCCAAACGATCGGGGTTTACATCATTTAAAACGATGCAAGCACCTTCTTCAGCCATTTTCTTGGCAATCGCCTTACCGATACCTCCCGCAGATCCCGTCACAAAAGCCACACGGCCCGACAAAGATTTAGGCTTAGGCATTCTTTGCAATTTGGCTTCTTCTAACAACCAATATTCAATATCAAATGCTTCTTGGCGAGGCAATGAAGTATACGAAGAAATGGCCTCCGCTCCACGCATCACATTAATCGCATTTAAATAAAATTCATTGGCTACACGAGAGGTCTGCTTATCTTTTGCGAAAGTAAACATTCCCACACCTGGATATAAAATAACTACGGGATTTGGATCTCTCATCGCTGGGCTATTGGGATGCTTACATGTCTCATGGTATGAGGCATACATATCCCGATAGGCAACAAATAAAGGCTCTAATTGAGCTTTGATCGCATTTAAATCACTAAGGTCTTGATCCGGTGTAAGGTTCAAAACCAAAGGAGAAATTTTAGTTCGCAAGAAATGGTCTGGACAAGAAGTACCTAATGGCGCTAAACGATCCAAATCATTTGAATTGATGTATTGCAAAATGCGCTCGTCATCTGAAAAATGACCAATCATCTGCACATGAGATGAACAGAAACCTCTCAAAATAGGTGCTAAGGCAGATGCTTGAGCCTTTCGCGCTTCTGAAGCCAAACTTGAAATTTTGGATCCACCAAAAACAGGACGTGCAACGCCCTCTTTGGAAGCAATATATTCAGCACATTTTTCAATGACTTCTAAGGTATTGATGTAACAATCATAGGAAGTGTCAGCCCAAGTAAATAACCCATGAGAACCTAACATGATGCCTTTTAATGCCACTCCACGAGAGGCCGCTTCTGAAAGACAAGCTCTCAACTGCAAACCTAAATCGTATCCTGGTCGTTGCCAGCCAACCCAACCAATTTGCCCACCAAACAACTCATCCGTTATTTTTTTACCATCTTTTGCTGCAGCTATGGCAATAGCCGCATCTGGATGAAGGTGGTCAATATGTTTAAAGGGAAGAAATCCATGCAATGGTGTGTCAATTGAAGGAGCTTTTGACGCTAAATCAAAAATGCAATAATTGAACAATTCAACCATTTCATCCTCATGCTCCAATCCACGATACACATTTTCCAAAGAATTAAAACGGTCCATGTACAATGCCGCACAACCTGATTTTTTTAAGGTACCGATGTCTCCACCCGATCCCTTTATCCACATCACATCAGTCTCAGAACCTGTCAAAGGGTCTTTATCTTTGATCTTCACGGAAGTATTTCCTCCCCCATAATTTGTTAGGCGCAAGTCGGCTCCTAATAAATTAGACCTATAAATGAATAGATCGACCTCTTTGCCCTTCATCGCTTCGGCCTTTGCATCGTCCCAGAGGTATGAAACGTGATTGTATTTTTTCGACATTATTTTAAATTAATTATTATTACGAAGTAGTTAAATCATAAAAATGAAATCAAAAATACAAACAAAAACAAGCCCAACAATCCTATTAGGCATAAGGATAGTCTTATTTTTTTAATTTTTTATTTACCGTGTTTTGCTCGAAGTAATCAACGACCAAGTGACTCAATGCTTTTACGCCAATTTGGAATTTCGATTCGTCCAAATAAAAATCCGGCGTATGATGTGCAGCTACTTCGGTGGCTTTTTTATCAGCAGGCCTGGCCCCTAAAAAGAAGAAAAAGCCCGGTGTTTTTTCTTGGAAATAACTAAAGTCTTCCGCACCCATGTGCGCATGGATTAAACTAAGACCTTCTTTTCCACTGATGCCCACTAAAGTAGGCAGCATGTTTTCAACTAATTTTGGATTATTATAGGTCACCGGATAACCAGTTCCTATGGTAACATCGGCCTTTCCTCCCCCGCTAAGAGCAATATTGGTCGCAATTTCGTTAATTCGACGATGCACTAACGCTCGCTGGGCTGGATCAAACGTCCGAATCGTACCAATCATGTGAGCACTTTCTGGAATGATGTTCTGACGAATACCACTATGAATGGCCCCCACAGTCACAACAGCAGGATTTTCTGAAATATTGACACTTCTAGAAACGATGGTCTGCAAACCCATGACAATTTGAGACGAAATAACAATCGGATCCACTCCCGCCCAAGGATTAGCCCCATGCGCTTGCTTTCCATTGACCTTAATATCCAATTGGTCCACACCCGCCATCGTGGCCTCAGGCCTATACTCAATCAAACCTAAATCGGACTGCGCTTCTATATGTAAACCAAAAATCGCATCCACTTTAGGGTTTTCTAAAACTCCTTCCTTCACCATCAACTCAGCTCCAGAAATAATTTTCTCCCCTTTATCATTATACACTCCCTCTTCGGATGGCTGAAAAATAAACTTCACCGTACCAGCTAAATTAGCTTTTTCGGAAGCTAAAATTTGAGCCACAGCCATGAGCATAGCCACATGCGAATCATGACCACAAGCATGCATAACGCCTGTTTTCTGACCGTTGTAGACCACCTCAACTTTAGATTTAAAAGGTAAATTTCCCCGTTCCGTCACTGGCAAAGCATCCATATCAGCACGTAATGCAACGACAGGACCCGGCTTCCCACCGCGTAAAACTCCTACAACACCTGTTATGGCGACCTTTTCTTGGACTTCCAAACCTAAGGATTTTAAATGCGCGGCTATGATGCCAGCCGTTCTAAACTCTTGGTTTCCCAATTCAGGATGCTCATGAAAATCACGGCGCCAAGCAATCACTTGATCTTTAAGTGCATCAGATTTTTGATTTATGGCAGGCTTCAAAGCCGTTTGCGCATCTACCAGTGAAAAATGTAAACTAAAAAATGCGAGTAATAGGAATTGTTTTTTCATTTTATATTATTGATGTTCAAAATTTTATTTTTTTCCTTGTTAGAATAAAAAAGTCCCAAGAACAAAGGCACAAAGCAGAAAATAAAACCTCAGAATCAAATTCGAATTTCCGCATTGCAACTAATCTTAGGACTCTTAAATTAAATTTACCTTAAGGATTATTTATACCCCCATTTTTTCATGATTTGCAAATCTTCTTTTACGCAATCAATTGGAGCAATTCCTTGGTATGCTTCTTGCTCAATAATGAAATGCTTAGTACCCCCCAAAGAGTCGCCCAACTTCACCATTTCTAACACATTGATAATTCCTTTGCCTAAAATAGTACTTTCGTATTTATCTTCACCCGCTTTAGAAACGATTTCATCTTTCACGTGCATCGACACAAAACGCCCTGGCCATTTTTTCAGAATTTCTCCTGGAATACCGCCACCATTAATCATATTACCTATGTCTAATTGCTGGGTAACCAATTTAGGATCCGTACTATTTAGCATGATATCATAAAGCAACTCGCCTTCTAATTTTTCAGAGAATTCGAAATCATGGTTGTGATATCCAAATTTCATGTCAAATTTTTGACATAATTCGCCGGATTTATTAAAAATATCCATGTATTTCAATAACAAATTTTTGTCTTTTCGAATGCCCATGTCAATCGACGGGCTAATCACAAATTCTTGACCACAGGTAGCCGCATCTTCCACAGTATATCTCCATAAATCAGTAAAGTCTTTTTTGGAATCATCCCAGTGTGGCTTGCCCATCACCGTGTGACCCGATGGCATTTTCAAACCTAAATCATCTAAGCGTTTTTTGAATTCCTGAGCAGACCAACCGTAAAACTTGCGATTAATGTAGTTTGCATGTTCTACATATTTATAGCCCATTTCGGCCAATTTGGTCAAAGTCCCCATGGGATCTGCCTTCATTTCAGCACGAATGGAATACAATTGAATACCTACCAGTTTTTTATATTTGGCAGCGGCCAAAGATTGTAAGGCCGGAGAGGCGATGGCGATAGCTCCAAGGCCAAAAGCACTTTTTCTTAAAAAAGATCGTCTTGATGAATTCATAATTAGGTTTTTTTTATAGGTCTAAACTTAGCAATTCTATTTCAATTTTACAAAAATCGCGTAACTTCGAACATGCAACCACTCGCTGAACGCATGCGTCCCACCTCTTTGGAGGATTATATTGGTCAAGAAAAGGTCATAGGCCCAAACGCTCCTTTGAGAAAAGCGATTGACGCGGGACATCTACCTTCTTGTATTCTTTGGGGCCCTCCGGGAGTAGGAAAAACTACGCTGGCTGCTTTGTTGGCCGTAGCCTTAAAAAGAACGATTTACACCCTTTCAGCCGTACAATCTGGCGTAAAAGAGGTCCGTGAAACGCTAGAAATGGCCAAGAAAAATCGGATGTTTAATCCTGAATCTCCGATCTTATTTATAGACGAGATTCATCGTTTTTCTAAGTCCCAACAAGATTCCTTACTCAATGCCGTCGAGAAAGGCGTGGTTACTTTAATAGGGGCAACCACGGAAAATCCTTCTTTTGAAGTGATTTCAGCCTTATTGTCTAGGTGTCAAGTCTATGTGCTGGAATCTTTGGAGACCCAGCATCTCCAACAAATGTTAGAAAAGGCGATCGAAAAAGATCCACTTTTCAAATCAAAAAAAATTGTTTTAAAGGAAACAGATGCCCTATTTCATTTTTCTGGAGGCGATGGACGGAAATTGTACAACCTTTTTGAGTTGTTAATCTCCTCCGAAAATTCAGACAAGTTAGAAATCACGAATGCGCTCGTTACGGAAAGACTTCAGAAAAATTTGGCCTTATACGACAAAGATGGCGAGCAACATTATGATATCATTTCCGCCTTTATCAAATCCATTCGAGGTTCAGACCCAGACGCAGCCGTGTATTGGCTTGCACGTATGTTGGTGGGCGGGGAATCCCTGGAGTTTATAGGTCGCCGACTATTGATTTTGGCCTCCGAAGATATTGGCTTAGCAAATCCCAATGCACTTTTAATCGCACAAACATGTTTTGAGGCTATTCGAGTGATTGGAAATCCTGAGTCCAGAATCATTTTATCACAAACCGTTATTTACCTGGCCTCTTCTCCCAAAAGCAATTCCGCCTATAAAGCCATCAGTCAAGCGATGGATTATGTTCAGAATACTGGAAATTTACCGGTTCCCTTACATTTGCGAAATGCGCCCACCAAGTTAATGAAGGATTTAAAT
>JABMMK010000384.1 GCA_013205605.1 Cytophagales bacterium
ACACTAAAGATCAAACTTATGATGGCAATGATCTGCATGTATTGAATCAAGGACATTCGTAAACGTAAATTTCGAATCTGTTTCAAAATGGATTCAGCAGGGTTCTGCTGAAACTTTTCATGCAAGCCTCGTATTAAAGAGGCCATCGACATAAATCGATTGGTAAAGGCGATCATCAACAATGAAACCGTTGAAAACAATAATGCGGGTGTTCCTATGCCTAGTTCCATAATTTATTTTATCCAATATTGATCTAAATATGTACTCATCTCATCTTTCATCTTTTTTGCTTCTCTCGCCGCAGAAACCGACGTGTCATCTCCCGCATATATGATGCCTCTAGATGAATTGACTAATAAACCTACCTTCGAATTCATGGCATGCTTAGCCACATCCTCCAAACTTCCTCCTTGAGCGCCTACCCCAGGAACTAAAAAAAAGTGGTCTGGAGCTATCTGGCGAACATGTTTTAAATATTCCGTTCTTGTTGCGCCAATCACAAACATTAATTGGTCCGCCCCACCCCATTCCATCGCCTTCCGCATCACATTTTCATAAAGCGGTATGTTATTTTCATCGCGGAGCAATTGAAAATCTTCGCTCCCTTGATTAGAAGTTAAAGCCAATAAAATCACCCACTTATCTTCAAAACTCAAAAATGGAGTCACCGAATCTTCTCCCATATAGGGTGCCACGGTAATGGAATCAAAATTAAACCCACTCGATTCAGGTTCAAAAAATGTCTGCGCATACTTCAACGCCGTATTTCCAATATCCCCACGCTTCGCATCCGCAATCGTAAAAACATTTTTGGGAATATAATCCATCGTCTTCTGTAAACTTTCCCAACCTTTGGGCCCCAAAGCCTCATAAAAGGCAATATTGGGTTTATAAGCCACCGCATATTTTTCTGTGGCGTCTATCACCGCTTTGTTAAAAGCAAAAATGGGATCCGATTCTTTTTGGAAATTTGATGGAATTAATCGAGGGTCAGAATCTAAGCCTACGCATAAAAATGAGCCCTTTGATTCGATTTGTTGAACTAATTGAATTGAATTCATGTCGTTTTGAAAAGAAGGCTTTGTATTAATGCCTAAATATCAATAATTTTGACACAAATAAAGGTCTTTCCTAAGCAAAATCAAATAAAGGTTGGCCAAAATTACCTGATTCTATGCAATTTATTAAACACCAACTCCCTGGAGTAATTGAATGCGTTCCAACGAAGTTTTTTGACGAAAGAGGACATTTTTACGAGTCTTACAACCAAAATTTATTTTCGGCCAACGGGATTTCAGAAAATTTTGTTCAAGATAATTACTCCTTTTCCATGGCTGGTGTTGTTCGCGGATTACATTTTCAAAAAGACCCCCATGCACAAGGCAAATTGGTACGCTGCATGACGGGAAAAGTAATCGACGTGATTGTGGATCTACGCAAAAGTTCGCCGACCTTCGGTCAGCATGAAAAATACGAATTAGATGCGGATAAGGGCAATATGCTCTATGTTCCTCCGGGATTTGCACATGGATTTATCGCTTTAGAAGAGACGATATTTGTCTATAAATGTACTGATTTTTGGAATAAAGGAGCTGAGTCAGGAATTCGTTGGAATGACCCTAATTTAGCCATTGATTGGACCCATGAAAAACCGATTATCTCAGATAAAGACCAGTTGTTACCTCTATTTGATTTAAACGAGACAATATTTAATTAATAATTGCTCAGAAAATTTTAATACCTTTGCAGCAATGACTCGCAAGCTGATTTTATCAAGCCCATTGTTGGAAATAACCATCTCAAGGTTATGCCAAGAGCTCATTGAAAATCAAATAGACGGAACGGAGACTGTTATCTTAGGTTTACAACCTAGAGGCATCTATTTTGCAGAAAGGATTGCTGCTGAATTAAGCAAGCATTTAGAAAATCCCCCAGCATTAGGGAAAATAGACGCGACTTTCTATCGGGACGACTTCAGAAGAGGAGATCCATTATCCCCCAACTCAACCGAAATACCCTTTTTAGTCGAAAATAAACGCGTTATTTTAGTCGATGATGTGCTAGCCACTGGCCGAATGGTTCGAGCGGCCATGGATGCATTAAACGCATTTGGCCGACCAGCCAAAGTGGAACTTTGCGTACTCATCGACCGGATTTATAGTCGAGACTTGCCCATTCACCCAGATTATGTAGGCAAAAATGTCAATACGTTGACCACAGAAAAAGTGTTAGTGGAATGGACTGAACAAGGACATGAAGCAGATAAAATTTGGTTAATTACCCAATAAAGAAATATGTTAACATCGCCACACTTATTAGGAATTAAAGATTTAGATGCCGAATCCATTGACCTAATTGTTAAAACGGCCAAGGAATTCAAAGAGGTCCTCAATCGGCCGATTAAAAAAGTCCCTTCCCTACGTGATGTCACGATTGCTAATGTATTTTTCGAAAACTCGACACGTACCCGATTATCTTTTGAGCTAGCCGAAAAAAGATTATCAGCCGATACGATCAATTTCTCCGCCTCTGGAAGTTCAGTTAAGAAAGGAGAAACCTTATTGGACACGGTCAACAACATTCTAGCGATGAAGGTGGACATGATTGTCATGCGACATGCAAGCCCTGGAGCACCCCATTATTTAGCCAAACACATTAAAGCAAACATCATCAATGCCGGTGACGGTACACACGAACATCCGACGCAAGCACTTTTAGATACCTATTCCCTACGCGAGAAATTCGGTGATTTAGCAGGTAAGAAAATAGCGATCATCGGCGATATCCTACACTCTCGAGTGGCACTTTCCAATATTTATGCCCTTAAAAAACAAGGGGCGGAAGTCCGACTTTGTGGCCCTAGCACGCTTATTCCGAAACATATTCAATCGTTAGGTGTCGAAGTTTCACATGATGTCAAAAGCACCTTAGCCTGGTGTGATGCCGCGAATGTGTTAAGGATACAATTGGAACGCCAACAAATTAAATACTTCCCAAGCTTGCGTGAATACGCACAAACATTCGGAATCACTCGGAAAATGCTGGATGAGCTACCCAAAGAAATCGTCTTGATGCACCCGGGTCCGATCAATCGCGGTGTGGAATTAAGCTCTGATGCGGCAGATTCGCCTCATTCGATCATCTTAGACCAAGTAGAAAATGGGGTGGCTATTCGAATGGCAGTGCTCTATTTACTTGCTTCCAGAGGCTAAAAAAGTCTGATAGGCTTGGAGCAATTCTTGCACGTCAATCGAATTTGCGCAATTAAAATGAATTTCTGGACATGATTTCTTTCCATGATGCCCACAAGGCCTACATGCGAGTTTTTCCTTCACCTCAATGATTTTATTCTGTTCTGCCAAAGGCCCAAAGCCAAAAGCAGGTATCGTAGAACAAAAAATAGCTACCGTTGGCGTATTCACGGCAGAACATATATGCAAAGGACCTGAATCATTCACGAAACTCATTTGGCTTTGTTGATATACAGCGATAGCCTCCTGTAAATTAAATCGACCACAGGTATTGCGGATGTGGCAACCCAATCCCGTGAAAGCTTGTTCAATTTCATCCGACAAATGTTTTTCAGCCGCAGAACCCATTAAGACTATTTCCTGATCTACAGGCAATAAACGAATAAATTCGATCCATTGGTGAACAGGAAATCGCTTGGTTTCCCACACCGAACCTGGAGAAATACAAAGGTATTTTTTAGGCTGCAAATCGACTGGAAAATTGTTTAAATAGCTAGCGTTCAAAAATGGCTTATGCACCTGGGTACCCAGCCATGAAGCCAGCAATTCAGTATTTCGTTCCGTTTCATGTTTTCCTTGGCCAAATTCATGCGGAACTTTTTCGTCGAAAAATAAGGAAAGCGGGTTTTTATCAAAACCGACAACTTTTTTGGCGCCGATGGAAATGCTTAAAAGGCCCATGCCAAAAAACCGTTGGGCTACAAAAACTTGGTCAAATTTTTCATTTGTGAAATCATTTCGCAAAGACCACCAAGAATTCAATTTATTCCTTTTGTCATAAGTCCACACTTGGACTAAATGATCATATGGATAGGCTTTAAAAATGTCTTCCAATCCCTTCCTGACTAATAAATGAACCAAGGTACTGGGTGATTCTAGGCGTATTTTCTCCAACAAAGAAGTAATCAGAACCGCATCTCCTAAAAAGGCAGTTTGAATAATTAATACCTTGGAGGCTTGAGACATCAAAGAAAAATGAGTGATTGGACATAAAATTAATTAATTTTAAGATCTTTTTGGTAAAAACCCCTTTATGAATTCAATTCAAATAAAAACATTAACGAATGGAATAACGATTGTACATCGCCAAGTGTTGCATACTGAAATTTCGCATGTGGGAATCATGTTAGACATCGGAAGTCGGGACGAATTAGATTCAGAACAGGGATTAGCCCATTTTTGGGAACATTTAGCTTTTAAGGGGACTGAAAAAAAATCCAATATTCAGATCATTAACCGCCTAGATCTCATCGGCGGGGAATTAAATGCCTATACCACCAAAGAAAAAATTTGTTTTCACGCCTCCATTTTAAACCCTTATTTCGAAAGGGCACTCGAGTTAATTACCGATATAACCTTTCATTCTACGTTTCCTGAGAAAGAATTAGAGAAAGAAAGAAGCGTTATTTTAGAGGAAATGTCGATGTATTATGAGGCACCAGAAGATGCGATTCAAGATGATTTTGATGAATTATTATTCCCTAATCATCCCCTAGGAGTTAATATCTTAGGCACTCAAGAGACAGTTAAATCATTTACTCAGAGCCATTTGCATCAGTTTATCAACCGAAATTTAGATACTTCGAGAATCGTTATTTCATCAATCGGTAAATTACCCCATGAGAAAGTTTTTGCATGGGCAGAAAAGCATGCGGGAGGTATCAAAAGTAAAAAAGAGCATATAACTCGAATCATTCCCTCAGCGATGGTGCCTGTGGAAAAGATCACCAAAAGAGGCCTAACGCAATCCCATATTGCCATTGGGAAACAATCGTATGCCATTGAAAACCCCAACAGATTGGCTTTCTTCATGTTGATTAATTTATTAGGTGGCCCCAGCATGAACTCGCTCTTAAATGTGTCCGTCAGAGAAAGACACGGGCTGGTTTATTCCATTGAAGCTAATTTTACCAGCTATATGGATTCAGGTTTTTGGGCTATTTATTTCGGGACGGAGCCTAACCAGGTCAATAAGTCCATTCGATTAATTCATAAAGAATTTAACAAATTAAAAGACCGAGAACTTTCAGCATCCGCTTTAGTGAAAATAAAATCACAATTGAAGGGCCAAATGGCCATGGCTGAAGAAAGTAATCTCAATTTCATGTTGATGATGGCTAAAAACCTATTAGACCGTGAAAAAATTGAGACGCTGGAAGAGTTATTTGAGCAAATCGACTTAGTTACGGCTGGCCAATTGCAATCGTTGGCGACTGACATGTTGAATCCAGACCAATTGAGTTGCCTCATTTTTGAACCTTAAAGATCTTGCATCTCTACCTACATATTCCTTTTTGCCATCAGGCATGTCACTATTGCGACTTTCATTTTAGTACGAATACAGCTTCTAAATCAGATTTGGTGTATGCAATTTGTCAAGAGATAGCCCTTCAAAAAGACTATTTAAGTGATAAAAGTTTGAAGACCATTTACTTTGGCGGAGGTACCCCTTCCCTACTTACTTCTGAAGAATTAGAAAAAATATTAAATACGATTCACCAGTATTTCTCCATCGAAAATAAGGCAGAAATTACCTTAGAAGCTAACCCTGAGGATTTAAATCCAACTTATTTATCAAACCTTAAAACGCTGGGGATCAATCGGCTTAGCATAGGCATTCAATCCTTTCGAGAAGAAAATCTTCGTTTCCTAAACCGGAATCATTCATCGGCGCAAGCGCTAACTTGCATTTCTACAGCGCAAGACATAGGCATTGATAACATCAGCATTGATTTAATTTACGGAATTCCAGGCAATGAACTTAAGGACCTTGCATGTGATATTAATATGGCGGTTGACACAAAAGTCAATCATATTTCAGCCTATAGTTTAACCATTGAACCTAAAACGGTATTTGGCCAACAAAAGAAAAAAGGTGTTTTTAAAGAATTGCCTGAGGCAATCCAATCACAAAAATTTTCATTCACTCGGAATTTATTAGCAGAAAAAGGCTTTGAAGCCTATGAAACATCGAATTTCGCTAAAAATCAACAATATTCGAAACATAATACAAGCTACTGGAACCAAGAATCCTATTTGGGAATTGGACCCTCTGCGCACAGCTTTAACCAAGTTTCAAGGCAATGGAATGTGGCTAAAAATGGCGTATATACGAAAGCGATTAACGAGGGATCGATCCCTGCGGAAATTGAAATTTTAACGGAGGCCAACAAAATTAATGAATACATTATGACCCGATTGAGAACCAAATGGGGAATTGAGTGCTCAAAAATCGAACAGGCGTTTAGCCAATTAAAAGTTCAGGCCCCTGAAGATTTATTCAAAATTTGGCAAAATAAGGAATGGGCTCATGTTTCTAGCGGTCACTTGATTTTGACTGAAACAGGAGCATTGATGGCAGATAAATTAGCGGCAGACCTTTTTATTGTTTGATTATTTTTTAGTCGTAAATTTAAACTTAAATATTTTTTCATAGCTCATGGCTAAAAGAGTCACTTTCAATAAGGATTTTAAATCAAAAACTGGGTCATCTAAATTTGACAACGTGACCGACAATCCACGCAAGAAAAATCAAAAATGGAGCTTTGCTTATTTTTTTAGAAAACTGGGGTTTTATCTATTTTACATTTGGCTTTCCACCGTTTTTGCGATTGTCTTATTAAAATTCGTACCTGTTTATTTTACACCTACCATGGCCAGTCGGAAGATCGACGCGATGTCGGAAGGGAAACCAAGCCAGATTCATAGCCAATGGACGCCATATTCACAAATTTCTAAAAATTACCCATTAGCGATTCTAGCCTCTGAAGACCAATTATTTCCTGAACATTATGGCTTTGATTTTAAGTCGATGTGGGGCGCCGTTCAGTCCAACATGAAAGGTAAAAAAATAAAAGGGGCAAGTACCATATCTCAGCAAGTGGCCAAAAATGTATTTTTATGGCAAGACCGAAGCTATATCCGAAAAGGATTAGAAGTCTATTTTACGCTGATGATTGAGCTGGTTTGGGGGAAGAAACGTATCATGGAAGTGTATTTAAATGTGGCTGAAACGGGCAAAATGACTTTTGGCGTAGAATCAGCCAGCAGGCGCTTTTACAATCACTCGGCCGAAAAGGCCAGCACCACTGAAGCTGCTAGGCTTGCTGCTTGTTTACCTAATCCTATTCGATTCTCGATTGAAAATCCATCAAATTACGTCAATAAAAGAACAGCTAATATCAAAAGGCAGATGAGTGGTCTGGGAGGTAAGAAATTTCTATATAAAATTGATTAAAGGAGTTCAAGCATAGGGTCCCAAAAAACCTTAGCAAAATCAATGATTTGATCCTCCTGAATCACAAGACCTTCTGATTCCAAGCGATCTTGCATCACACCCTCCCCAAAAAAGTTCTTACCCGTTAAGACTCCATTGCGATTGACCACCCGATGAGCCGGAATTTTAGGATCCGTATGCGAAGCATTCATGGCCCAGCCTACCATTCTAGCTCCCCCTTTCATACCCAAATAAGCTGCAATAGACCCATATGAACTCACTCGGCCATAGGGAATCAATTTAACTAAGGCATAAATATCATCAAACGCATTCGGATTTTTCATTTAATCGAGCTTTCGTTCGTCTATTTCTTTTTCCAATTCAGTGTACCAAGCAGTACCAAATTTCCGAATCAATGGATCTCTTAAAAACTTATAAATAGGCACACCCAATTCTTTTCCATGCGAACAGGCGTCGGAACAGATCGTCCAACGATCATAATTTAAGGCTTGGTATTCAGCTAATTTTTGAATCCGAATAGGGTATAAATGGCAAGAAATCGGTTTCCTGAAATCGGTTTTACCTGCAAAATAGGCCTGTTCGATGCCACATTTTAAATGACCCTTTTCATCATAAAGCGCATACACACATTCCCGACCGGCAATAATGGGGGTGGAAAAATCTCCATCTTCCTCTTTAATATAGTTACCTTGTTTGGCTATTTCCGCGAGACCATCTGCCGACAAAAATGGCTTTATGTCTTCCTGAATTCGATCTAAAATGGCTAATTCTTCTTCTTCCAATGGCGCACCCATATCACCCTCTACACAACAAGCACCCTTGCATTTAGCTAAATCACAGACAAAAAATTCATCTGCAATATCCTCACTAATGACTGTATCGTTAATTAAAATCATTTAATTCCTATTTTAGTTTGCAAAGGTATGAAATATCTAGGGGCAATAAAATTGGGTCATTGCCGTTTAATTAGATAATTTTGGTAATTTTGCGAACACAATATCCTGAAGAATTTGTATAGGATCATCCGGCTCTTCTTGCTTTTCATTTCGATTTCTTTTTACGCAAATGCGTATAAGGATTTACCAGACACGATATCCATAGGGAATGTTAAGGTAATTATTCACGCTTCCGCCAAACCCATTTTTGATAAAGAATTCAATATGCTGGGGGCCAACAAGCGCTATTCAACAGCTTTATTAGCCAAAATGCGGCTTTATTTCCCTTTAATTGAACCCATTTTGAAAGAGGGAAACGTACCTGATGAATTCAAATATTTATGTGTCCAAGAAAGTACATTAAATCCCAATGCTGTTTCCACTTCTGCAGCTGTGGGTTATTGGCAATTTAAATTTGAAACGGCCATCGACGTAGGGATGAAAGTGGATAAACAAATAGACGAAAGAAGGCATATTATTGAATCTACAAAGGGAGCTGTCAACTATTTTACTCGCAATAACGGAGTGTTGGATAATTGGCTAAGCACCTTGCTATCCTATAGAATGGGCCTTGGGACGCTTAAAAAGACAAATTACGCTCAAGATTGGAAGGGTAAAACAGAAATAGAAGTGGACTCCTCGACCGATTGGTATTTGATCCGCTTCCTAGCCTATAAACATTTTTGGGAAGATAAATTACAAAATGAACCCAACATTGACCTAGAAAACACGATGGTCACTATGCAAATGACGGGGGGAAGA
>JABMMK010000385.1 GCA_013205605.1 Cytophagales bacterium
TCCCACAATTCCCCATCACCGATCATGGTAAAATGGGCCGTTGGGAATTTTTCTAGCAAAATCTGAAAAGCTTTAATGCTCATGATGGGAGCTTTCTTCGCTGTAAAACGACCCACAGAAATTAATTGAATAGCTTGATTTGATTTTTTCGGTCCCAGTTTAAATTTTTCTGTATCGACCCCATAAGGCAAAACATGGAGGTTTTTCAATGGTCCACTTATCCCCTCGATATCCATTTTCATGACTTGGGAAACAACAATGACGGCTTTGGCTAGAGGTAAAATTGTACGATAGCCCTCTCCGTAGTGAGCAATTGTTTTCTTTTCGCTGGCGTCAAAGCCGTGAAAATGAACGACAAATGGAATGTTTGATTCTTGGCAGGCGGTAAATATATGCGTTCCGAGTGGCCCATAATTGGCCAATACACAAGTCGTTCCAGTTTTCTGCAAATATTTTTTTAAAAAGTAGGTATATACTTTTTGATAGAAAGCAGGGAATAAATTTCGAAGGCTTCCTCTAAAAATCAATAGGCTTAAAGGAAAGGGATAAATGGAACCGCCAGCATAGATGTTGGAAGGTTGCCAACCCTCATAAAGGACTGCATACGGGTTTAATTGCCTGATTTGTTGGTCTATAAAAGTTTCCGAATAGGAAAAGAAATTCGACCGGGCGATTAAGAGTTTCATTTATTTTTTAGCGACTAAAATAAACGTACAAGCATCTTGATTTCGGGAACTTGACAATATGATTTTGTCAAAAAAGATGATCAAAGGTTGCATGATCATAGCCCAAATAAATCGTAGGGGTTGCGGTATTTTAAATAAAATGCCATCTTGGAATAGCTGGAGACCCATCGCAGATCGACCTAAAATTCCTTCAAAATAAACCACTTCAAAGCCGGCTTCTTTTACAATTTTTTGTAAACCTGTGGAGGTCCATCGCCAGTAGTCGGTCGGGTCCGGATGAAACATCCAATATCCATGCGTGGACAAAATTAATTTTCCACCCTTCTGTAAAATCCGATGAGCTTCTTTCAGGTATTCACTGGGGTTTTCCACATGCTCTAATACTTGGGTCGAAAGCACAAAACCAACACTCTCATCTGGCAAATCTATTTTTCCTTGGGGATTGATGGTGACGTCGGCTTTGGTATTCAAGGCAAGATCTAGGCCGATATATTGTTCCACAAAAGGATCGAATAACGGTTGGTACGGCTTGTTTCCACAGCCATAGTCGGCTAACAATTGGTGTGGGGAATTCTTCACAAACAGCGAAATGACTTTTTCTAGTTGGCGCCTCAGCTCCCTCAAATAATAAAATCTAGCCGCCATTCTACCCCAAATTGTTGGATATAATCGTTCGATACCAGCTTCTCTACTTTCCATAATATTGCCTTTATTGGCCGGTAATCCGGCTAAATTCCATCAGTGAATTTTTATACTCTATATATTCTTTCGCCAAAGCGCTATACTTTCTTGCCTTTGCTGTCTGATTATTTTTTTGCGCTATTCTAATTAACCCCAAATAAGCTAAGCCTCTAATATCTTTGGTGAATCTTTCCTCCCATGGATAGGCTAATGATTTGGTATAGAAGGCTTCAGCGGCTGCTAAGTTACGATTTTCAAATTCTTCCCGCATACCTCTAAACGTTAAGGCACAGCCTACGTAATAGGGAGACTTTGTTTTTTCTAATTTTTCGATGCATTCATTCGCTTCTTCGTAATGGCCAGTCAGCGTTAAAAGTTCAGCCCTTTGCAAGGAATACCAAAGATTGTTTGGGAATTTTTTTGTCAATTCTAAGCTAAAGGGAAGCCCTTTGGCCGGTGTCCCTTCGTATTTATTGTAAATATATCCAATGTAAAATAGGGACTCATTTTTCACAAAAACTGTTTTTTTGATGCCAGCTTCTAATTGCGCTAGGCCCAATTTTTTATTTCCATCCGCAAAAAAGAACATAAAAGGCTTTAAGATGGGATGAATTTCTGGATAGCAAATTCGGTAATAATTGTATACGCCAGAAGAATACAGAAATTCGGGTTGCTTGTCTGAATTTACGAGGCCAATTTTCATGTAGTGATATGATTTTTTGGCGTAGTTGACCGCTTTGATAAAATTCTGATTATCCGCTTCATAAGCAGCTAAAAATCCTAAGGAGGAGGTGCAAAAAAACGCGGATTCTAAATCATTATTATTTTTCAGATACATCGCTTCCCCTAAAATAAACGCTTTTTCAAGGTTTTCGACGTAGGTCTTACCTTGATTGACATGGTCTTTTAACGGAAAATATTGGAGCTGAATTTGCATGGCGGCCAATAAATATCCGGCGGGGTTTTTGGGATATTTTGATTTAAATAAGGAAAATGCGGCATTCGATTCTTTAAAATCGTAGGCATATAGATGATCTAATCCAGTGGAAATTAATTGTTTGGCATAAGCATCTTGAAGAATTTGTGCTAGGCCTTGTGAGTAACAGAAAATAAGAACCAGGAAAATGATTTTACGCATAACTCATAAAATTGAATTGCAAAAGTAACTAAGCACTGTGGTTTTTAGGCCTAATTTTTTACATTTGTTTAATTCTTTTTTTTGATTCGACCTTCATGATTTCATATCAACAATTTACGCTTTCAAATGGACTTCAAGTCATTGTACATGAAGATCACACATCGACCCTCGCCGTGATGGATGTCATTTACGATGTGGGTTCACGCGATGAAGATCCCAATCGTACTGGATTTGCACATCTTTTCGAGCATTTGATGTTTGGCGGAAGCAAAAATATTCCTAATTACGATAGTCCTTTGCAGCAAGTGGGTGGAGAAAATAATGCCTTTACTACGCCTGATTTGACCAATTATTATATATCTGTTCCTTATCAAAATCTTGAAACAGCTTTTTGGCTAGAATCGGACCGCATGTTGCAATTGGCCTTTAATCCTCAATCCCTGGAAGTCCAACGAAAAGTCGTGATCGAAGAATTTAAGCAACGCTATCTAAACCAACCGTATGGCGATGTTTGGTTAAAATTTCGTCCCTTAATTTATACGCAACATTCTTATCGTTGGCCTACGATTGGTGCCGGAATACAGCACATTGAAGAAGCTGATTTAGAAGATGTTAAAGCGTTTTTTGCCAAATTTTATGTTCCGGCCAATGCGATTTTGGTGTTAGCAGGCCGAGTAACGTTTGCGGAGGCAAAGGAATTGGCTGAAAAGTGGTTTGGCCTTATTCCTGGTGGGAATAAGCCTAAGCGTCAATTGCCTCAGGAGCCTGTACAAACAGAAGATCGCCGAATGGAAATTGTGGGGAAGGTTCCGTCCAATCGAATTTATAAGGCATATCCAGTACCGGGACGCTATGATGAGGGCTTTTATGCCATTGATTTAATGTCTGATTTAATGGGGCGGAATGAAACCTCTTTTTTATATTTAGCTTTGGTTCAAAACAAGCGAGTTTTTGATTCCATTTCGGTATCTCAAACGGGATCGATAGACCCTGGATTATTAATCGTTTCAGGTCAGGTTTGTGACGGAGTTGATTTAGTATTGGCAGAAAAGGAATTGGACCAAGCGATTCATGAATTTGTGGATCACTCATTTGAGACAGTAGACTTGCAACGCGTTAAAAACCAGGCAGAGGCGAGTTTGATTTTTGGGGAGGTTGAGGTGCTGAATCGTGCCATGAATTTAGCGATGGCCGCGAATGCTGGCGATGTAAATTTGGTTAATTTAGAATCTGAAAATTTGGCGAAAGTCACCTTAAGCGAAGTGGCTTATTGGGCTAAAAAAATATTTAAAGAGGGTAAATCCAATACATTGATATATAAAAAGGCATAATATGAAAATTCGCGTAGGTCAAGGATATGATGTACATCAGTGGGTTGCTGGAAGGCCATGTAGGTTAGGAGGTATTTTAATTCCTTCAGACCATGGGCCCCTGGGCCATTCAGATGCTGATATTGTTTGCCATGTATTGTGCGATGCTTTATTAGGCGCGGCCAATATGCGCAATATTGGCTTTCATTTCTCGGATAAAGATCCTGTTTGGAAGGGGGTTGCCTCTACGATTTTGTTGCAAAAGGTGATGGAAATGATTCGGGAAGCAGGATGGGAATTAGGTAATGCGGATGTGACAGTGATCTTAGATCAACCCAAATTAAACGTTCATATTCCAGCGATGAAAGAGAATTTGGCCCTTGTGATGGGCATTGAAGAGAGTCAAATTTCCATTAAAGCGACGACCTCAGAAGGGATGGGATTTGTAGGAAGAGGCGAAGGGATATCGGCGATGGCCGTTGCATTAATTCAACAAGATTAAATGAAAAACGTTGTCATCGACATAGAAAAAGAACGTTTAGAGATACTCAAAAGGTACCGTAAATTACTGCGTACGGCAAAGCCCTTTTTGAAAGATGACGATGCCAAGCAAATAAAAAAAGCTTTTTTACGCTCTGCGGAGGCGCATAGGGATATGCGTAGAAAATCGGGAGAACCTTATATTTACCATCCTTTAGCGGTAGCACAAATTTGTGTGGAGGAGATTGGACTTGGGACCACATCGATTATTTCGGCGTTGATGCATGATGTGGTTGAAGACACAAATACCACATTAAAAGAAATAGAAAAAGACTTTGGCCCTAAGATTACGTCGATCATAGACGGTCTCACGAAGATTGCCGGGACTTTTGAGTATGGGACATCCCAACAAGCCGAGAATTTCAGGAAGATGCTTTTGACGCTTTCTGATGACATTCGGGTGATCTTAATTAAGTTAGCGGATCGCTTGCATAACATGCGCACATTGGGGAGTATGGCGAAAGAAAAGCAATTGAAAATTGCCTCGGAAACCATTTATTTATATGCTCCTTTGGCGCACCGACTAGGTTTAAATGCGATTAAAACGGAATTAGAGGATTTAGGATTAAAGTTTACTGAGCCCGAAGCTTACAAGGAAATTGCCCATAAATTGTCCGAAAATAGGCGTAGCAGAGAAAGTTTTGTGGAGCATTTTATTCGGCCGATCAAAAAATCGTTGGATGCGCGTGAAAAGAATTATACCATCATTGGTCGACCAAAATCAATTTATTCCATTTACAATAAGTTGAAAAAGGGCAATGTTTCTTTCGATAAAATATATGATTTATTCGCGGTCCGAGTGGTTTTAGATGTTCCTTTGGAACGCGAGAAATCTGATTGTTGGGAAGTGTACAGCATAGTAACGGATCATTATCGGCCTAACCCAAGCCGATTAAAAGACTGGGTTTCCACACCCAAATCGAATGGGTATGAGTCCTTGCATACCACGGTGATGAGTATGCCCTTTGGGAATGATAAAGAGGGTCGCTGGGTAGAAGTGCAAATCCGGACGAATCGGATGGATGAAATTGCCGAAAAGGGTGTCGCGGCACATTTTAAATATAAGGGAACGGACACCAGGACGGGTCAGGCTTTTGAGTCTTGGTTGTCTCAAGTGCGGGAGGCCTTGGAATCCAATGATAAATCCAAATCTGCAGTCGAGTTAGTGGATGACATCAAAAACTCACTTTACCATGAGGAAGTTTTTGTCTTTACCCCTAAAGGAAAATTAATTGTTTTGCAGTCTGGTTCTACGGCTTTAGATTTTGCTTTTGAGATACATTCTGAAGTGGGTGCTCGGTGTATTGGTGCTAAAGTAGGTGGGAAATTAGTGCCCCTGTCTCATAAATTAGCGAATGGGGATCAGATTGAAATATTGACATCATCTAAGCAAAAACCTTCTGAGGATTGGCTTAGAATTGTGTATACGACGAAGGCAAAAGCGCGGATTAAAGAATTTATTAAAGAGGAAAATAAGTCCCATTTGATTAAGGGGCGCGATTTGATTGAGCACCGACTCAAGCATTTTGGATATCCGGTGTTGACTTTAGAATTGACGAACCAAATTCGCGCTTATTTTAATGCGAAGGATGCAAGTGATCTTTTTTACCGGTTTGGCAAAGGCTACATTGCCATTGAGCAGTTGAAACACTGGAAGTCCGATAAGGAAACGCATGAGCGAAAGCAGGCAGAAAAAGCGATTCAATCTCCGATTGTTGACAGCAAGACTTTCCGAAAGGAAATGCAACATTTTAATAAGGATCGCAAGGAGTCGGATATTTTATTGATTGGCGAGGATATGGATAAGGTGGATTATACGTTGGCCAAATGTTGTAACCCAATTTCCGGGGATGAGGTATTTGGCTTTGTCACCATTAATGAAGGCATAAAAATTCATCGTGCTGGCTGTCCAAATTCCCCTGAGTTGTTGTCTAGGCATGGCGATCGAGTGATAAAAGCCCAGTGGACAAGTCAGATAGCGATGTCATTTATTGTTGAGCTGGTGATTCGTGGCATCGATCGGGTGGGATTGGTGAATGATGTGACGCGGATCATTTCGGATGAATTGCAGGTAAATATTACGGCCTTGTCGATAGGCGTGAAGGAGGGATTGTTTGAGGGGAAAATTTCTTTGATGATAAAAGACACGAATCATCTAGAATCCCTAGTAACCGAGTTAGAGCAAGTGACTGGAGTAATCGAGGTGGCAAGAGAGGAAATTTAGTATTTTTCATAATTTATAGCTTATTTTACGTCGTTTTTTTTGATTAAATGTCCCCAGAAATAGAGAAGTTCGTTTCGGTAAAAAAGATTTTCACAGCCTACTTGGAAAACAAGGGATTGCGGAAGACGCCGGAACGTTTTGCTATTTTAGAGGAGATTTATTTGCGAGATGACCACTTTGATGTGGAGGAGTTATACATCTCGATGAAAAACAAAAAGTACCAAGTTTCTAGGGCCACGGTTTATAACACCTTGGATGTGTTGGTCGAATGTGATCTGGTGGTTAAACATCAGTTTGGTCGAAATCAAGCTCAATTTGAGAAGTCGTATGGCCGTCGCCAGCATGATCATTTGATCTGTACGGATTGCCACAAAGTCACCGAGTTTTGTGATCCACGTGTTCAAACCATTCAAAGTTTAGTGGGGGAGATGCTTCAGTTTAGTGTCATGCACCATTCCTTAATATTTTATGGTTCATGTACCAAAAAAGATTGTGAACACCGAGATGCTTATCGGGCACAAAATCAAGAATAATTTACGTTTTAAAATTTTATTATGGCAGTTGATGTATTATTAGGATTACAGTGGGGAGATGAGGGGAAAGGAAAAATCGTGGATGTTTTAGCTCCTCGTTATCAGGTAGTTGCTCGTTTTCAAGGCGGTCCTAATGCGGGACACACACTTGAATTTGACGGATTTAAGCATGTATTGCATCAAATACCTTCTGGAATTTTTCGCCAAGAAGTTCAAAATATTATTGGCAATGGAGTGGTTTTAGATCCGATTATTTTCAAAAAGGAGATTGAAGGATTGGCTCATTTCAATTTAGATTTGCGTAAGAATTTAGA
>JABMMK010000386.1 GCA_013205605.1 Cytophagales bacterium
TACCTATAGTACTATAGTCGCTAGAGATGCCAGTGGAAACTTTACAGCTAGTACGATAACAGGTACATTATCTGGAACTGCAAGTACCGCTACCAATTTAACAGGAACCACCATTGGATCTGTACCTTATCAATCTGCATCTGGTGTAACATCCTTTTCAGAAGGGGGTTCAGTGGGTGATGTATTAATTAGAACTTCCGGCGGTATGGTCTGGGGTACAGAAGTTTCTGAAACCTTATCTCAAGTTTCTGAAAGTGGTAATAATCACACAGTTACTTTATCAAATTCAATTTTATCAAGTACAATGATAAAAGTTTATGATAGTAGTGGAAATAAAATAGCTAACTCGAAAATTACGGCGAGTGGAACTTCCGTTATTGTTAACACAGGCTCAAATAGTGACTTAAGTAATTATGAATTTGTTTACTATAAATAATCCCATGAAAAAACGAAGCATATTCTTACTCATAAGTCTTTTCGCTATTTTTTCTGCTCAGGCCCAGCATTTGATGAACTCAACTTTGGGCGCTGGGGGGGCTACGAAATACATCGATGGACGTTATTATTCCCATGTGGTTAGTCAGACTAGTATACAAGGGACCTTTGTGCAAAATGGAATTACCGTCAGGCAAGGATTTAAACAACCATTGATTAATACGATGTTTAGAACCATGCCGATGTCCAACTTGGTTTCTTTGCCCAAAGATGAATCAACGATTTTATTCAACGCCTTCCCAAATCCTTTTTTGGATAAGTTGACAATCACTTTTTCATCCGTAAGCAGCTTATCTACCGAATTGTTTTTATACGATATTCAAGGAAGTGTTTTATTTGAAAAAGTTTACCCACCGTTAACGAGTGAAATTCAATTAACTGATTTTACCTACATACGACCCGGTAAATACATCATTAGGCTTAATCACAATAATAAGCCAACAACCATCTCCGTCATTAAAGAGGGAAATTGATCTTAATTGGTAATTTTTAGAACTAGGATTACATAAAGCTAGGGACTTATAGTTCCTGGCTTTATTATTTTAATGGGCTATTGCGTTCTTTTTTTAACGAATTGTAAACCAAAGTATCCATCAAACCATTCATCCATTTATTTAAAAAAACGGTCAATTTGCCCTGAAAGGTCATAATTAAAGTCTTTTTCTTTTGTTGGCATGCGTGAATAATTTTAAGCGCTACCTCATCTGCCGACATCATTTTATCCTCTTCTCTCATGGTTTCCCCGGTAATATTGCCCTCAGCATTGAGTGATGAATTTCTAATATTAGATGCGGTAAACCCTGGACAAGCGATTAATACATGTACTCCGGAATGAAGTAATTCTGTCCTCAAGGCTTCTAAAAATCCATTCATGGCAAATTTTGAGGCTGAATACCCACTTCTAACGGGTAATCCCCGATAACCTGCAATGGATGAAATACCGATGATTCCTCCTTTTGATTCTTTTAAATAGGGCAATGCTGCTTGAGTCGCATAAACAGTCCCCCAGAAATTGATGTCCATGACTGTTTTTAGTACATCTATACTCACATCCTCAAACATAGATCTCATCGATATTCCTGCATTATTGATCAATAGGTCAATTTGCCCAAACTGTTCCTTCACTTGTTCAACCATTATTCGGGTCTCCTTTTCCAAACTGCTGTCACAGGGAATGCCTACAATCGAAATTCCAGCCTTTTGTAACTCAACCGTCGTTTCTTGCAGTTTTTCTTTGTTTCTACCTGTTATAACTACTCGGGCACCCATTAGGCCATATTGTAAGGCCAATGCTTTTCCTATTCCTGAGGACCCCCCTGTAATGATAATAACCTTGTTATTCATGTGAAAAAATTTAGAACGAAGTTAATATTTTTGATTGGCTTGCACATATAAAGCCGTATTTTCGTCAATATTTTAATGTAAATGAGTAAAAAGAAAGAGAGAATTCCAGTGGTTTTGGAGCAAATAGAAATTTTGGACTTTGCCGCCGAAGCCAAATGCATAGCTAAAGTTAACGATGAAATTATTTTTGTTCAAGGGCCAGTGGCTCCCGGTGACATAGCTGATTTACGCATTTTAAAATCAAAAAAGAAGTTTAAACAAGCCCAGGCCATCAATATTCAAGCCCTTTCGACGCATCGAGTTGATGCTCCATGTTCTCATTTTGGGGTATGTGGGGGTTGTAAATGGCAACATGTTTCCTACGAATCCCAATTAGCTTTTAAATCTCGCCAAGTTTCAGATAATTTAACCAGAATCGCTAAAGTTTCACTCCCGGAATTTATGCCTATTTTAGGCTCTGAAGAGGCATATTACTATCGAAACAAACTTGAATTCACCTTTTCGTCGGCTCGTTGGCTTACCAATGATGAAATAGGTTCTGAGGACTTAGGTTCTTTACATGCCTTAGGATTTCATGTGCCCGGTCGATTTGATAAAATATTAGCTGTCGATCATTGCTACCTTCAACCCGATCCCTCCAATGCCATTCGGAATAGTGTCTTCGCTTTTGCAGAAGAAAATAATATTTCATTTTACGAATTGAAATTTCAAAAGGAAGGTGCTTTACGCAATTTGATTATTCGAAATACAAGCATCGGTCAGTGGATGGTCACGGTTCAGTTTGCCTATGCTGAGCCACAAGAAATAGAAGCTGTCATGGCTTTTTTACAAGCTGAATTCCCTATAATTACCTCATTGAATTACGTAATTAACCAAAAAGGGAATGATACTTTTCATGATCTTGAGGTTTTTTGTTTTCATGGAAAACCTTTCATAGAGGAAAAAATGGAGGATTTAGTCTTTCAGATTGGTCCCAAATCCTTTTTTCAAACCAATTCAAAACAAGCTATCCGCTTGTACCAATTGGTTCGCGAATATGCCGGTTTAACAGGATCCGAAATCGTATATGATTTATATTCGGGGACTGGTACCATTGGTTTGTTTTTGGCCAATCAAGCCTCCAAAATAGTGGGTCTGGAATATGTTGAAATGGCGGTGGCGGATGCGCATATCAATGCCAAATTAAATAATATAGATCACGCTTCTTTTTTTGCTGGGGACATGAAAAGGGTACTAACGGAGGAATTTATTTCCATTCACGGAAAGCCTGATGTGATTATTACGGATCCTCCTCGGGCTGGAATGGATGAAGAGGTAATCGTACAAATATTAAAAGTGTTACCTAAAACAATTGTCTACGTAAGTTGCAATCCAGCTACCCAAGCTAGGGATTTAGCCTTATTGGACGTTGCCTATTCGGTTGACATCGTACATCCGGTCGATATGTTTCCTCAAACGAATCATGTAGAAAATATAGTCAGATTACGTTTGAAATCATGATAATGTGAGATTTTCTATAAAAAAAAGACGTGTCATTAACACGTCTTTTTTTATTTTAATAGTATTTATATCTTCCTTAGAAGGGAGTATTCAATGGATCATAATCTTCTGGAGGTAAATTCATTTTACTTGATTTAAAGACGGATGATTCATTTTTTTGCTGCTCAAAACTTGATGTTTGGTCTCCTAATGCACTGAGCACATGGTTTTGAGATCCCTCTTGATTGCCAAAAGGTTGGAAATCTAAATCGCAGTATTTGGTGAATTTACCGATAAATTTCAACCATACATTTTCTAATGAACCGGAACGGTTTTTAGCCATGATGATTTCTCCCATGCCAACCAACGAGTTTCCCTGGTCATCTTGGGTAATTTGGTAATATTCGGGTCGGTAAATAAACATTACCTGATCCGCATCTTGCTCAATGGCCCCAGATTCACGAAGGTCAGATAGTTGGGGTTTCTTATTTCCTCCTCGGGTCTCCGTAGAACGATTTAATTGCGATAAAGCAATCACAGGTACATCTAATTCTTTGGCTAATTGCTTTAAAGCCCTTGAAATTTGCGCAATTTCTTGCTCTCTGTTTCCTGAAGGTCCTTTTCCGGACGAGTCCCCCGTCATTAATTGCAAGTAATCAATCACAATTAATTCGATATTTTTTTGCGCTTTTAAACGTCTGCATTTTGCTCTCAACTCCAAAATGGATAATGCAGGCGTATCGTCAATGAATATTTTGGCGTCAAATAAGGTCTTTATTTTTGAGTGCAATTGTTGCCACTCATGAGCTTCCAGTTTTCCTCGCCTAATTTTATCAGCCTCTATTTCTGCTTCGGCCGAGATAATCCTATTGACCAATTGGACCGCCGACATTTCAAGCGAAAACAAGGCGACTGAATGTCCGAAATCCACAGCTGCATTTCGACAAGCTGAAACGACAAAGGCCGTTTTTCCCATACCAGGTCTTGCGGCGATAATGATTAATTCTTGCTTTTGCCAGCCAGAGGTTAATCGATCCAAATCAGTAAAACCTGACGGAATACCTGTCAAGCCACTTTTTTGCAATTGTTTCTTTTCTAATTCCTCGACAGCCTTTTTTAAAATATCCGACATACTTTCGTAATTTTTACGAATATTGGACTCGGCTATCGTGAATAATTCCTGCTCCATTCGGTCCAAAATCATAAAAACATCGGATGTGTCTTCATACGATTGTCTTTGGATTTCAGATGAAATATGGATCAACTGTCTTTTGATAAATTGCTCGATAATAATACGCGCATGGAATTCAACATTGGATGTCGAACTTACTCTGGAAGTCAATTGAGCTAAATAACTAGTCCCTCCCGCCTTTTCTAATTCCCCATTTGATTTTAACTGATTGTTGACCGTCAATAAATCAACAGGCTGTGACGCTTGAAATAAAGCTTGAATCGCCCCAAATATTTTTTGATGCGCTTCTTTATAAAACGTATCTGGTTTTAATAATTCAATCACATTTGCCAAAGGTTCTTTCTCCAGCATGAGTGCCCCTAAAAGTGCTTCTTCTAAATCTAAGGCTTGCGGAGGTAATTTCCCCAAACCCATATCACTAAGCCTTTGAGGTATATTAGACCGGTTAGCCGTATTTGCTTGCTGATTTCCCTTTTTAAAAATGGAGGATGGTGTGTTAGATTCCATAGATACAATTTTACGATAATTTATCAAAAATATCATCTTCTCATTCTATTAAAATTTCAATTATTTTATATTTTAGTGTTTTCATTCATCATTAAAATAATTCTTCTTGTTAGAAAAAATAATTTCTTTAGCCGACATCTCCTTAATTGATTTTTTGGGGGTCTCAAACGCAAATCTTCAAGCATTAACGAATGCTTTTCCTCAAACTAAGATTATAGCCAGAGGCGATCAACTCATGATTCGAGGTTCAGATGACCAAATTTCCCTAGTGGAAGCCATTGTTAATCAATGTATAGATCATTTAGAATCTCATAGTTCCCTGAGCGTTAAGCACATAAATTTATTAATTGACGGTGTTTTAAATCCAACGGGTGAAGAAAAGCAAATTGCTCGGGTGGATGACAAAGACGTATTGCTTTTTGGAAATAAAGGCATAGTGATCAAGGTGAAAACACCGAATCAACGAAAATTAGTCGAGTCTGCTTCTAAAAATGATATTGTTTTTGCCATCGGACCTGCTGGTACTGGTAAGACCTATACGGCTGTAGCTCTAGCGGTTAAAGCTTTAAAAAATAAAGAAGTAAAGAAAATAATCATCACCCGCCCAGCTGTGGAAGCCGGTGAAAATTTAGGTTTCTTGCCCGGTGATTTAAAGGAAAAAATTGACCCCTATTTACGCCCGATCTATGATGCTTTGGATGATATGATTCCTCCGGATAAGCTTAAATTTTATTTGGAAAATCGTACGATCGAAATTGCACCTTTAGCCTATATGCGAGGAAGAACGTTAAATAAGGCATTTATTTTATTGGACGAAGCGCAAAATACGACTTCGATGCAAATGAAAATGTTTCTTACTAGAATGGGTATTCAATCCAAAACCATCATTACGGGTGATAAATCGCAGGTCGACTTACCCAAAAATCAAACCTCTGGTTTAGGGGATGCAGAACGAATTCTTGCCGGGATAGAAGGAATCGCCTTTGTGGAATTGGATGGCTCTGATGTAGTGCGTCATCGATTAGTCCGTGAGATTATTGAAGCTTACGGAAAACAATCGAAATAATGATGCCCAACCTTAAAATAATTCAAGCAGAAGACCCTGTATTAATCAAGCAAGTTTTTGCCATTCGAACTGAAGTATTTGTTCACGAACAAAAGTGTTTACCCTCAGAGGAATTTGACGAATTAGATGCGGTGGCCCAACATTACTTACTGTTTGAAAATGAATTGGCGGTCGCGACGGGACGTTTTCGCAAAACAGATAAAGGGATTAAAATAGAACGTATTGCTACACTCAGCCAATACCGTGGAAAAGGCTATGCGACCGAGCTCATCAATCATTTGATGGCGGTTGCCCAGAATACTTTTGAAGATGTACGTCATTTTTATTTACATGCACAAGTAAGTGTAAAACCGCTTTATGAAAAATTAGGGTTTACAGCGTATGGAAATACTTTTATTGAGGCGGATATTGTACATCAAGCGATGGAGAAGACCATCAATCGCTAAAAAAAATAATCAGTCACTGAATTTTTCGAAAACCCAATGACTGATTATTTGATTATTTTGATCTTAAAAAGGCAAATCATCACCACTTTCTGTGGCTAATGGAGGAAATTGATAACCTCCCGCTGGACTTGGCTCCACATTAGGGGGAACGCTTGGGCTTGACCCAGTGCGATCTAATTTATACGCTCTAATTTCCGTATACCAGCGATCATTGTATTCTCTGGATTCTACATTAAATTGAACTTTTACAATTTCACCCTCTTGTACGGGAGTTAAATCTTGGGTTTTATCTCCCCATACCGACATGCATACTTTTTTAGGGTATTGATCTTGAGTTTCAAGTACAAATTCTTGTTTGATCCAATTTGTACCATTTTTACCTGTTCCTGTAACCTCAGGTAATTTTTTGATTAATTTTCCGCTTAGTTCTAAAGCCATCTTATTAATTAATTTTGAGTATTTCGAATTCTTGGCAAGTAAGTAAATTATTGGTAATTTTGCTAACCGTTTTGGCGATGTGGTGAAATTGGTAGACACGCTACCTTGAGGTGGTAGTGCCGCTTTAGGTTTGGGAGTTCGAATCTCCCCATCGTCACTTTTTGTTTAATCTGTAAATCATGTTGAAGATGAAACCTTACAGTGTATTGCTTTATTATAACTATACCCCTATTGCTGATCCTGAATCATATAGGGAGAAACACCACCTTTTTTGTATCGAGAATCGTATTTTAGGTAGGATTATCGTAGCAAGTGAAGGGTTAAATGGGGCCGTTTCCGGTACTCATGCGGATTGTCAAAATTACATGCAATGGCTTAAAGAGGATCCGATTTTTCAAGGCACCGAATTTGATTTTAAAATTGAAAAGCACGACGCGCATACCTTTGCCAAATTGCATGTCCGTGTTAAAGATGAAATCGTTCATTCAGAATTACCCGTAAATCCCTTAGAACGTACGGGTAA
>JABMMK010000387.1 GCA_013205605.1 Cytophagales bacterium
AACCTGAAATGGCTTTTTTCGAACTAACTGATAATATGAATTTGGCCGAAGATTTTACCAAGTTCTTGATTAAATACGCATTAGATCATTGTGCTGACGATATAGCTTTTCTGGAGAAAAGATTATTAGAGGAAGAGAAAATGAAAAAGAAAGAGGAGCAATCCGAATTGACTCTTTCAGAGAAATTGAAATTTGTCACAGAGAATACCTTTGAGCGATTAACGTACACGGAGGCGATCGACATATTATTGCAGTCCAAAGCCCACAAACAAGGTAAATTCAATTATCCTGTGGCTTGGGGAATCGATTTGCAATCAGAGCACGAGCGCTACCTAGTCGAAAAACACTTCAAAAAACCCGTTATTCTAACGCATTATCCGAAAGAAATTAAAGCTTTTTACATGAAACAAGAGGTGGATGGAAAAACGGTTCGCGCGATGGACGTATTGTTTCCAGGCATCGGTGAAATCATTGGTGGATCGCAGCGTGAGGATGATTACGAAAAACTTTTACAAAGAACAAAAGAAGTAGGAATCGAAGAGGAATCGATTTGGTGGTATTTACAGACGCGCCAATTTGGTTCAGCGCCCCATTCAGGTTTTGGTTTAGGTTTTGAGCGATTAGTATTATTTGTCACAGGAATGAGCAATATACGCGATGTAATTCCATTCCCAAGAACTCCTAAAACGGCCGAATTTTAATATGTTGAAACAAATGTTTAAAAGTATCGGAATTGCCTTTGACGGAATTATCGACCTCATTAAGAGCGAAAATAATGCCAAAATCCATTTGATTTCAACCATCGTTGTCATCATTGTGGGATTTAAATTGCAATTTTTAGCCATAGAATGGTTGTGGATTTCATTAGCGATTGCTGGGGTTTGGGTAGCTGAATTAATCAATACGGCCATTGAAAAACTAACGGATTTGATTTCACCCGAACAAAATCCAATTGCAAAAAAAATAAAAGATTATGCCGCAGGCGCAGTTTTAGTCATGGCGATTTGGGCAATATTTGTTTTTTGTCTAATTTCCTTACCTCATCTGTGGATGTGGCTATCATTTTCTAGGTAATATTATGAAAGAATACGGATCAAGCGTTCAGAAATTGGTGGATTATATCATGACCATCGACGACGAAGAAAAAAGAACCAAATATGCGTTTTTGATGGTGGAACTGATGAAGCAAATTCATCCCAACATGAAAGATTCGACGCAAGATTATTCCAAAAAACTATGGGATGATTTATTTATTATGTCCAATTTTAGGTTGGACGTCCAAGCCCCATTCCCTCCCCCTTCTCCTGAATCATTAGGAAAGGCGCCTAGAAAAGTTTCGTACAATCAACACAACCTAAAATTCAAACATTATGGAAGGAACGTGGAGTTACTTATTCTACGTGCCATTGCGGAAGAAAAACTAGATGACAAAAAGATCTTAGTGGCGTATATCGCTCGGTTGATGAAAGGATTTTATGTGACATGGAATAAAGATTCGGTCGATGATTCCGTCATTTGGCAAAACATCAAAGATATGTCTGAGAATTTACTTGGGACCATCGTGGATGAATTATCGCAGGAAGGTTTAGGCCATGCACGCGTCGCTAATAATGCGCGAAATACCTACAACGCTCCGGAATACCCGAATAGCAATAATAACAACAACCGTAATAATAACAATTACCGGAAAAATAACTTCAGAAGTAACAACAACAATAATCGAAACAATAATTTTCGAAAAAAATAATTTATGGCATCATTTAAAGTAACGGGAGGAAAGCGGTTAAAGGGAGAAATTACTCCCCAAGGAGCTAAAAACGAGGCTTTGCAAATTTTATGTGCGGTAGTTTTAACCGCCGAGCCGGTCACCATTCACAACATTCCCAACATCCGAGATGTCAATCAATTGATTGATTTATTAGGGGATATGGGGGTGCGGACGCGCCGATTGAGTGATTCCAGCATTGAGTTTGATGCATCCCAAGTGAACATCGAATACTTGGAATCTGATACGTATAAGAAAAAAGCGGCTGCCTTAAGAGGTTCTGTGATGTTATTAGGGCCTACTTTAGCCCGCTTTAAAAAGGGCCGTATTCCTTCGCCAGGGGGAGATAAAATTGGCAGAAGGCGTTTGGATACGCACTTCTTCGGGTTCATGAAATTGGGTGCAAAATTCAATTACAGTCCGGAAGATGGCGGTAATTATGAAGTAGATGCCTCTTCTTTGCAGGGTGCCTACATGTTATTAGATGAAGCTTCTGTGACAGGAACGGCTAATATTTTGATGGCGGCCGTGTTAGCCAAAGGAACTACGACGATTTACCATGCGGCTTGCGAGCCTTATATCCAGCAATTGAGTAAAATGCTGAACCGGATGGGTGCCAAAATTTCGGGTATCGGGTCTAATTTGCTAACGATTGAGGGAGTTGACGTGCTTCATGGCACCGAACATACGATGTTGCCGGACATGATTGAGATTGGTTCGTTCATCGGCATGGCGGTCATGACACAATCTGAAATAACAATTAAAAATTGCCAAATAGCGGAATTAGGCATCATTCCTGATGTATTTAAAAAATTAGGTATTCAAATGGAATTTAGAGGAGATGATATTTTCATCCCGTCTCAAGAACATTATGAATTAGAAAATTTCATCGACGGGTCTATGTTGACCATTTCAGATCATCCGTGGCCTGGCTTTACACCTGACTTACTTTCCATTATTTTAGTCACTGCCATCCAAGCAAAAGGAACCGTTTTGATTCATCAAAAAATGTTTGAATCACGTTTATTTTTTGTGGATCGCTTGATCGAAATGGGTGCGCAAATCATTTTGTGTGATCCACACCGAGCGACCGTTGTAGGATTTGATCGTAAACAAACGTTGAAAGGAATTCGGATGTCTTCCCCTGATATTCGTGCAGGAGTTTCTTTGTTGATCGCAGCGATGTCGGCCACTGGAACTTCCATCATCGATAATATCGAACAGATAGACCGTGGATATCAAAATATTGATACGCGACTTAATGCGATTGGCGCAGAGATCGTTCGAATTTAACGCATGGTTTTAGCTACATTTTCTCAAAAAGTCTTTAAGACGGTTAAACTTGCATTGCCCATCATCATAGGCCAGTTGGGCATCATGCTCATGGGCTTAGCCGATACGATTCAGGTAGGCCGAATGAAATTTCTGGCAGCGGAAAGTTTAGGTGCATCGGGAATGGCCGGTTCTATCTTTTTTACAATCGCCGTCGTGGGTTTGATCTGTATGAACATTGTGTCCCCCATGATGTCTAAAGCCGCGGCAGAAGGCGACCTGCCCGAATGTGGCAATTTACTAAGAGCTAGTTTGCGTGTGGCACTATTTCTAGCTGTGATCACCATCGTCATTTTAGGAATTATAGGGCTCAACTATGATTTGTTTGGGCAAACAGCCATCAACAAAAAATTAACGCTTCCTTTTTTAGCTTTGATTACGGCCTCCGTAATTCCCATTTTTATATTTTCGGCATTAAAAACACTGACCGATGGGCTACAAAAACCTCGGATTGCGATGACCATTACGCTAATTGCCTTATTGCTCAATGTACTTTGGAATAGCATTTTAATTAATGGCTATGGACCCATACCGGCATTAGGATTAATGGGAGCTGGTATCGCTACGCTGATGGCGCGGATTTTCATGGCTGCCAGTTTAGCTATTTATATTTTTACTCGGAAAGAATTCAAACCCTATTTAGCCAAAGTACGTGAGCACCATACCCCTTGGAAACTGGAAAAAACCA
>JABMMK010000388.1 GCA_013205605.1 Cytophagales bacterium
GAATCAATTTATCGCTCATGTATGATTTAAATTATTCAGAAACTTCAGGAAAGCAGTCGCCCTATGGCTCTGCAATCGTAGTTCAGGTGGGTGGATTTTTCTTTTAACTTTTTTTTGTTTTTTTTAAACAATTTGACAAGAAATTAGTCTTGTATGTTGGTTAGAAATTTATAAATTCGAATTCATTTTATTAACATATGACTACATCTACTTTTGCAGAACCTTTATTGGTTGAAGATCCTAATCGTTTCGTTTTATTTCCTATAAGACATGACGACATTTGGCAGTTTTATAAGAAAGCGGAAGCGTCCTTTTGGACTGCGGAAGAAATTGATTTACAACAAGATTTAGCCGATTGGAAAAAAATGAATGACGGAGAGCGTCATTTTATTTCGCATGTTTTGGCATTTTTTGCTGCATCCGATGGAATTGTTAATGAAAATTTAGCCAACAACTTTTTGAAAGAAGTCCAATATGCGGAGGCTAAATGTTTTTATGGTTTCCAAATCATGATGGAAAACATTCATTCAGAAACCTATTCATTGTTGATCGACTCTTATATCAACGACCCAAAGGAAAAGGATCATTTGCTTCGTGCCATTGAAACCATTGATTGCGTGAAGAAGAAAGCGGATTGGGCGTTAAAATGGATCGAGAGTGATAGTTTTGTTGAGCGTTTAATTTCATTTGCTGCTGTTGAAGGAATTTTCTTCTCAGGTAGTTTTTGTTCAATATTCTGGTTGAAAAAGCGTGGTTTAATGCCAGGCTTATCATTCTCAAATGAGTTGATCTCTCGCGATGAAGGATTGCACTGTGATTTTGCATGTTTACTGTATACAGAGCATATTCAAAATAAAATTTCTCAAGAGCGCATTTATGAGATCATTTTGAATGCCGTAGAGATTGAAAAAGAATTTGTCACGGTGGCTCTTCCTGTTTCATTGATCGGTATGAATGCTGAATTAATGTGTCAATACATTGAATTTGTTGCAGATCGTTTATTGATTTCTTTGGGATGTAAGAAGCACTATAATGCAGTTAATCCATTTGATTTTATGGAAATGATTTCATTGCAGGGGAAAACAAATTTCTTTGAGAAGCGCGTTGCTGAATATCAAAAATCGGGTGTCATGTCAGATAAAGAATCGATGTCTTTCTCCTTGGACCAAGATTTTTAAATCTAAACTTATTTACGTTAAATGCCTTGATGAGAATCAGGGCATTTTTTTTGTCGTATACTTACCATCGTTCAAGGACCATGGGCAAAGAAAGTCCAATGATGATGCCCGAAATGACTAGTATATAATAGGTTAGTTTGATTTTAAACAATTCAATTAGGATGTTGGAAATGATTAGAATGGAAATGACGACTATAATTTGGGCTAATTCCAATCCTATGTTGAAGGCAAATAATGGGGATAAAATTGAACTCTCTTGGCCCATTAAGCTTTGCAGGTAATTTGAAAATCCTAATCCATGAATTAAACCAAAAATACCCACAAGTATGAATTTATTTCGAGGTAATTTGGTCGATTTTGTTTTGCTCTCCTTAAAATTTAAATTGGTGAAAGCGGAAAATAAAATGGTGCAAGGAATTAAAAATTCGATCCAATTTTGAGAAAATTCAATCCATTTTAATGTGGCTAAGGCTAAGGTCAACGAATGACCCAAGGTAAAAGCGGTTATTAATAGCAGGAGTTTTTTTGCGTCATAAAATTTGTAAATACATGTAATGGATAAAATGAATAACAAGTGGTCTAAGGCCTGAATATTCATGATATGCTGAAAACCTAAAACCAAATAGCTGTTAAATGTGGACATTTATGACGTAATTTTCCCTAAAAATATTGAAATTTAAAGAATTAATTTAAAAAATCTTAAATGAGGTCATTTGATTACATCATTGTAGGCGCTGGTACCGCTGGTTGTGTGCTGGCAAATCGGCTTACAGAAAACCCTTCGATCCAAGTCTTATTAGTGGAGGCGGGAATGGACAGTCGTGATCCGAGAATTTTCACACCTTCTTCATACCCTTTATTAAATGGGACTAATATGAATTGGAATTTTTTTACCGAGCCTCAGAAAAATTTAGGAGGGCGTCAGATATACCAGCCGCGAGGTAAGGTGATGGGAGGAAGTAGTGCCATTAATTGCATGGCTTATATTCGTGGAAATAAAGCAGATTTTGAAAATTGGGAGTCGATGGGTTGTAAAGGTTGGTCCTATGCCGATATGCTTCCGTATTTCAAAAAGTCAGAAAACAACCTAGATATCCAGAATGAATTTCATGCCCAAGGGGGCCCTTTAACCGTTTCTAATCCCAGCCAAAATACCATTTTTGGTCAGGCATTTATCGAAGCATGCGGCTCAGTTGGAATACCTAAAAATGCTGATTTTAATGGCGCAAGTCAAATAGGTGCGGGTATGTTTCAGTTTGCCATTGCGGATGGCCAACGAGTGACTGGTGCCAGCGCGTTTATCAATCCGATTTTAAAAAGAAAAAATTTAAAGGTTCTAAGCCAATTTCATGTCACCAATTTAGTGATTGAAGGTGATCAAGTTACCGGCATAGAAGGGCATTTGAAAAATGCGAAATTGAGTACCATTTTTAAGGCAAACCAAGATGTTATCCTATCTGCAGGCTCTTTTCAGAGTCCACAAATTATGATGTTGGCCGGCATAGGCGATGCAGATTATTTGAAGTCTTTTGGCATAGAGCAGAAAGTTAATTTGCCTGGAGTGGGTAAAAATTTGTCGGATCACGTATTTGTCAATATGCACGCCGAGGCGAAAACTCAGCGCGCTTCATTTAATGCAGCTATTTCTGTCCCTAATTTCCTGACTTATGTGACTAAAAAGAAAGGACCCCTTTCAGCAAGTCCATTAGAAGGTTGTGCATTTTATGATTCGGTGAACCAATCTGACCAACCAGATTTACAATTTCATTTTTCTTCTGCGTGGTCAATAGATATGTATGATTACAAAAAAATGCCCATTGACGACGGATTTACTTGTTTGCCTACTTTATTGAAACCCGAAAGTAGAGGCTATGTGGGCTTACACTCAAAATCACCTTGGGATGCACCTCAAATAGACCCAAATTATTTATCCGATTCCGAAGGAAAAGATTTGGCTACCTTGAAAAGAGGCGTGAAATTAGCACATCAAATTTTATTATCTGCTGAATTTGATCACCTTAGATTAGGCAAAACATTGCCTTATCCCTCAGGTGAACTGACGGAGGAATTGATTGAAAAACATATTGAACGGGCCACAGAATGCGTTTATCACCCCATTGGAACTTGTAAAATGGGCAATGATGCGAGTTCGGTAACAGATCCAAAAACGCTCCGTGTGAAGGGAATAAATGGCTTACGTGTTATCGATGCTTCCATCATGCCAGATTTGGTATCTGGAAATACAAATTCCATCGTGATGGCCATTGGCGAAAAAGGTTCTGATTTAATCTTAAATAATTATTAATTTGCACACCTAATAAAAAAACATACAATGAAAAAAATCATTTTAATTTTAACTACCCTTGTTATGGCGGTAACCGCAAAAGCACAAAAGGCTAGCGTTGAATCTTTACGCGAAGCAGAATTGAATCGTTTTAAAGTGATGATTGGACAAGACGAAAAAGGCTTAGATGCAGTGATGCACGCTGATTTAGTTTACAATCACTCAAACGCCGCTACAGACAACAAAGTGAGCTATGTGGGCTCAATCGTTTCAAAGAAAACGGTTTATGCCTCCATTGAATCAGAGGAATTAACCCCACGTGTGTACGGAAAATTTGGAATTATTACTGGAATCGCGAAAATCAAAAATCAAGCGAAAGACGGTTCATTTACATTTAATCATCTCAAATATACCGATGTTTGGATTTTTCAAGATAAAAGATGGCAAATGCTTTCTTGGCAATCAACGAAAATACTTAACTAATCGTAGAGGCAAAATTTTCGATTTCAAGATAAATCAGGGCTAATTCCGACGGCTTTATGCAATAGGGAGGCAAGATATATAAGGTATTACCCAGGGGTCTCAAAAGGATCCCTTTTTTTATAAAATGGTCGTAGGCTTTTCCTCGGATAGGATTTAAATAACCATCTTTTTCAACCGTCTCTAGTTCGCAGGCTATAATCGTGCCAACACATCTTACATTTTTGATGGTCGAATGTCCGGTCATTTTGATTTTCCATGCTTCATGAATTTTCTCGATGGCTGCGATATTAGACCAAGTAGCTTCCTCCTCCATCAGGTCCATACTGGCGTTCGCTGCCGCGCAAGCAAGGGGATTTGCCGTGAAGGAATGGGAATGAAAAAGAGTCTTCTTTCGATCTGAAGAAAGAAAAGATTCAAATAGTTGATCCGAGCAAACAGTAACCCCCAAGGCCATCATGCCACCGGTTAAACCTTTTGACAAGCAAACGATATCAGGTTTTTGCTGCAAATAATCCATCGCAAACCATTTACCTGTACGCCCAAAACCCGTCATGATTTCATCAGAAATACTGATCAATCCCTGATCTTTTGTTAATGAAATGATCTTATCTAAGGTTTCAGCGGCATACATGTTCATGCCACCAGCACCTTGAATTAAGGGTTCAAAAATGATGGCCGCATATCCTTCAGCCTGCTTTAATTTAGTTTCTAATGCTTCCAGACATAAAGCTTCATTTTTGGGATTAGGAATAAATTCTACCTCAAAAAGCATGTCTTGAAATGGTGCATTGAAGGAGCTGGGCGCCCCCAAACTCATCGCCCCAAACGTATCTCCATGGTAAGCATCTTCAAACGCAATAATTTTCCTACGCTTTTCATTTCCTTGGTTATGAAAGAATTGTAAGGCCATTTTGATCGCGACCTCCACGGCGGTGGACCCATTATCCGAGTAAAATACTTTTTGGAAATTGGCCGGTAAGTGGCTTAATAACCTCTCTGCTAAGCGAATAGCAGGCTCATGGGTAAAACCTGCAAAAATGACTTGTTCTAATTTGAGTGCCTGTTCATACACTTTTTGGGCCATGTAAGCATTTGCGTGCCCATGTAAATTTACCCACCAAGAAGCGATGGCGTCAATGTATTGTTTTCCGTCCTCATCATATAAATAGACTCCCTCCCCTCGTACGATGGCGATGGATGATGGTTCGATAAAATGTTGCGTAAATGGATGCCAAACAACTTTTTGATCTCTTTCTGATAGACTAATTTGAGATGGATTTGGCATATTTTATAATAGTTTCTGGCGTAATTTCCTGTTCTTGTTGGACACGCAAAACTACGGGTAATTGTGTATACTTTAAAATGAATTTTTCTCCTGAAGGATTTGAAGGTCCATTGAGGACAATTCCCATGATGGGAATATGGTTGTCCTTGAGTATTTGGTAGGTCAACAACGTATGATTGATGCTACCCAAATAATTTTTACTTACCAAAAGTATGGGTAGAGCTAATTTTTTTATGAGGTCTAAATTCGTTTGATGGTCGTTGACCGGTACGAGAATTCCTCCTGCCAGTTCCACAATCAATGTGTTGGAGGTTTGCGGCAATTGAATTTTTTCTAGGTCAATTGTGACCCCGTCGATCTCTGCAGCCGTATGTGGGGAAAGAGGTTGGCTTAATACATAACTAGAATCCCAAACTTTTAAGTTGGGCAATTGGGTCATTTTTTTTATAAATAAAGCATCCGCTTCCTCCGGATTTCCCGATTGAATCGGTTTCCAGTAGTCGGCCTGAAGCGCTTGAGTAAATATGGCTGATATGAGTGTTTTGCCAATTTCAGTTCCAATTCCCGCGACAATGAACGATTTATGCATCGGTTTCCATGGTTTTAATGAGGGCTAAAATAGCTTCTTTTTTTGTCAAGCTGTTCAACGTGATGCGAATTCTTTCCTCTCCTTTTGGGACTGTAGGGTAAACGATTGCTTTGACGGCAAATCCAGCTTCTTGCATCTCTAATGCTTTCTTTTTAACGGCTTTGTTTCCGGCGACGAAAAAGGTTTGAATGGCTGTTTTACTAGGTCCCCAATGGATTGATTTAGCATGTTCAATAAAATAGGCTATATTTTCCTTTAATTTTTTTCGTAAGTCACTCTGCGTTTCTAACAAACCTAAGGTAGTCGATAAGCTCGATATATGATGGGGACTTGGGGATGTTGAGTAAATAAAGGGTCGGGCAAAATTGATTAAAAAATCAATTAACGTTTGTGACCCTAAAACGACTGCCCCTGCATTTCCCCAGGCTTTACCAAAAGTAATGACTCTAGCAAATACCTCTTTTTCGATGCCCATTTCTACCGCTAATCCATTTCCAATAGGCCCATAGACTCCACCTGCATGAGCCTCGTCCAGGATTATTTCAGCGTTGTATTTATTTTTCAAATGGACTAATTCTCTCAAAGGCGCCATGTCTCCATCCATGGAATATACGGATTCAACGACAATCCATTTGGGCGTTTCGAGGGGATATTCGCGCAATAATTTTTCTAAATCCGCTAGGTCATTATGGGCAAATATCTTGCGTTCTGCTTTTGCTAAGCGCAAACCGTCGATTAAACTTGCGTGCAATAATTGATCACAAAATACGACTTGATCTTTTTGGGCGATGGAAGAGATTAAGCCGACATTGGCATCGTATCCACTAGAAAATAATAAAGATGCTTCTGCCTGATGAAACTCAGCGCATTTTCTTTCAAATTGTTCCACCTGAATGGATTGCCCTGAAATTAATCTCGAGCCAGTCGATCCATTGATGGAAGTCAAATTAGATTTTAATGCTTTAAAATCGGCGTCAATTTTATCTGCTAACGATGGATTCTTGGCTAGACCCAAATAATCATTGGAGCAAAAATCGGCAAGTTTATCCATGACGTTCAGCGAGCGAATGAGGCCATTTTGCCTTCGCTCGGTCAATTGTTCCCCTAAAATTTGTTCGTGTGATTTCATCCTGTAATTCCCTCGCAAATTACGAATTTTAGGTTGACATGGAGCGAACTAAACACAGATTCCATCGAAATTGATTAAGTAATTGATCATTTCTATTAAAAATGATGAAAAATGTTTGACAATCTAGTATATGTAACGTAGTATTGTACTGTGTTTCAATGTCGTAAGCACCTCAATAAAAACAATTCCTATCATTTCAATCTTTTAATCATCAGTTAATCCACTTTTTGTGTGTTAAAATAATGTTTCAAAGAGGATCTTTTGATCAGAAATGAGGTTTGTTAAATCAAATTAAGAATATTCATTTCACCATTTTATGGAAGAAAAACCAATCAGGAAAGTAAAAAAAGTCGCGGAAGAATTGCCTACTAATGATCGTCCTAAGCGCCAAAGAATTCAAAAATCTACGGAAGAACCTGCTTTAGCTCCGATGCCCAATTTAAATTTTGAGTCGGCCATCAGCGTAGCCGACGCGACTCCAGAGGTTGTGGAAACTAAACCAGAGCCAACCTCAGAAGTAAAACCACCAAGGCCAGCCAAGAATTTTCGTCCTCGCCAAGAGCGTCAACAGCCCGAAATGGAGGAGGCTCCGATTGAATACGATGCGATTGCTCCTAATGAAGATGAGGTGGTTGACACGTCATTTATCACCAATAATGACAATGTGGTGGATTCCAAGGTGTCTCCTACAGATGCGCCTGTTGATTTAGATAAATTACCTAAAGAAGAAACACCAACTCAAAATACCCAACAGTTTAAGCCTCGTTCAAATTACAATCAGATCATCAAAGAGTTAGATGGTTTGATCGACAATGAAGGTGTGTTGGAAATTATGCAAGAAGGTGGATATGGCTTTATGCGTTCTTCAGATTATAATTATTTAGCTTCTCCTGATGATATTTATGTCTCTCCATCTCAAATTAAAATGTTTGGTTTGAAGACAGGAGATACTATTTTAGGTAAAATTCGTCCGCCCAAAGAAGGTGAAAAATATTTTGCTCTTTTGAAAGTAGAATCTGTCAATGGAAAAACGACAGACGAAATTCGTGACCGAATTAATTTTGAATACCTAACACCTCTTTTTCCAGAGGAGAAATTAAACTTGTCCACGTCAGCGGATAATTATTCAACGCGTATTTTAGATTTATTTGCGCCGATAGGAAAAGGCCAGCGTGGAATGATCGTAGCCCAACCAAAAACAGGTAAAACGGTTTTATTGAAAGATATCGCAAATGCCATTTCACGAAATCACCCTGAGGTTTATTTGATCATCTTGTTGATCGACGAGCGACCTGAGGAAGTAACGGATATGCAACGTTCAGTACGTGCAGAAGTAATTTCGT
Organism: Cytophagales bacterium; assembly: GCA_013205605.1. GTDB lineage: Bacteria > Bacteroidota > Bacteroidia > Cytophagales > Spirosomataceae > Aquirufa. The sequence goes on from JABMMK010000388.1 coordinate 8,292, forward strand.
CCACCTTTGATGAACAAGCAGAGCGTCACGTAAAAGTGGCCAGCATTGTGTTGGAAAAGGCTAAAAGAATGGTTGAGTGTGGACATGATGTGGTTATCTTGTTGGATTCCATCACTCGATTAGCACGTGCATATAATACAGTCGTTCCATCTTCTGGAAAAATATTATCTGGGGGTGTGGATGCCAACGCATTACACAAACCAAAACGTTTCTTTGGTGCAGCTAGAAATGTCGAAAATGGAGGGTCATTAACGATTATTGCAACGGCCTTAACGGAAACAGGTAGTAAAATGGATGAGGTTATTTTCGAAGAATTTAAAGGAACAGGTAACATGGAATTGCAATTGGATCGTAAATTGTCCAACCGCCGAGTGTACCCTGCCATTGATATTACCGCTTCAGGTACGCGCCGTGAGGATTTATTAATGGATCCTGCGGTACTCCAGCGTGTTTGGATTTTGCGTAAACATATGTCTGATATGAATTCTGTGGAGGCCATGGAATTTTTACAGCAACAGATGAAGGGAACAAGAACGAACGAAGAGTTCTTGGTTTCGATGAATCGATAAAATAAAAAAGTCTTTGAAATGATTCAAAGACTTTGTACTTCTTATTCTGAATAGACGTCAATGTGACGTCTATTTTTTTTATAGCAACTCGTAAATACCAGCCACTCCTTGGCCACCACCCACACAAGCAGTCACCATGCCGTATTTTTTATTGCGACGGCGAAGTTCATGGAATAGTTGGATGGATAATTTTGCTCCCGAACAACCTAGCGGATGTCCCAAAGCGATCGCTCCTCCATTGACATTTACTTTTTCTTGATCTATACCTAGAGTTTTGATGACGGCTAATGACTGTGCCGCAAAGGCCTCATTTAATTCAATCAAATCAATATCTGCTAAATTTAAACCCGCTTTTTTCAAGGCAATTGGAATCGCTTCCACCGGTCCGATGCCCATGAGGCTCGGTTCTACACCTGCCGCTGCATAACTGAGCATTTTGGCAATGGGCTTCAACTTATACTGTTCCACAAATTTTTCCGAAACCACGAGCACAAAAGCCGCGCCATCAGACGTTTGGGAAGCATTTCCTGCCGTAACCGAACCGCCCATAGCAAACACCGGCTTTAATTTACCCAGCGCCTCTAACGTTGTATCTGACCGAGGACCCTCGTCCTGAGAAACCACCCATTCACGTGTTTTCTTCGTACCTGATTTGGCATCAAAATAATTTTCAGACACTTTCACAGGAACGATTTGATCCGTAAATAAACCTGCTTTCTGAGCAGCTAGGGCTTTTTGATGCGAAGCAAAAGAAAAAGCATCTTGCTCTTCACGCGTCACATTGTATTTTTTACTTACCTCTTCCGCGGTCAATCCCATCCCGATGTAATAATCAGGGTGTTCATTGGCAATCCCGTAATTTAACACCGTTTTGTGGCCCATCATGGGTAACATGGTCATCGATTCCGTTCCACCGGCAATAACACAATCCGCCATGCCTGAGGCTACTTTCGCTGATGCCAATGCAATGGCTTCCAATCCTGAACCGCAGTAGCGATTGATGATAAATCCTGGAACACTTTTTGGCAACGACAATAAAGAAATGTAACGCGCCATTTGCATGCCTTGCTCCGCTTCCGGAATGGCATTGCCCACGATTAAATCGTCCACTAAAGCTGGGTCCACCGATGGGACCTGCGCCATTAAATGTTTAATCACTTCCGCTGCCAAATCATCCGGCCGCATGGTACGAAATCCTCCTCGATTGGCCTTGGCTACCGCCGTACGATATCCCGCTATTATGTATGCATTCATGTTCGTAATTGATTAATTTCTTAAAGGTTTTCCGCCACTTAATAGGCTTCCGATTCTGTCCATAGTTTTTTGTTCTCCAGTCAACGATAAAAATGCTTCGCGCTCAAGATCCAATAAATATTGTTCGGTGACTTGTTGGGGTGCATCCAAATCCCCCCCACAAATGGCAAAGGCTAATTTATTTCCGATCAAGGCATCATGTTCCGAAATATATCGGCCCATCAACATCCCCTGAATTCCTGCCTTGAATAAAGCCAAACCTTGCTTGCCCTCAACCCAGACATCACTTCGGCGATTTTTTTGCACATATCCCGCCTCAGCTAATAAGATGGCTTCTTTTTTTGCCTCGCTAATGACTTGGCTTCGATTTAACACAATGCGATCCTGCGTTCTCAAATAGTTCATTTCCAACGCCTCATACGCAGAAGTACTCACTTTCGCTGTCGCGATATTCATGAAGGCTTGTTGGAGTCGGTTCAACTCCACATCCCCAGTTCTCCGGGCATCTCCCATTCTTAAAGCCATCTCTTTCGTTCCACCACCCGCTGGGATTAAACCTACGCCCACCTCCACTAAACCCATATACAATTCTGAATGGGCCACAATTTTATCTGCATGTAGATTGATTTCGCAACCACCACCTAAAGCTAAGGTATGCGGCGCCACCACTACAGGAATGCTGGAATAGCGAACACGCATCATGGATTCTTGGAATGTAGCAATCATCTGGTTCACCTCCTCGAATTTCTTCTCGATGCCAAACATGTACAACATGCCTAAATTTGCACCGGCCGAAAAGGCCTCATTCGATTCATTGCCAATGACCAAACCTCGAAAATCTTTTTCTGCGGTTTCAATCGCATGAGCGAGACCTTCTAGGACTCCTTGTCCCATGGTGTTCATTTTGGAATGGAACTCTAAGCCTACGATGCCATCGCCTAAGTCGATGATATGGGCATCATCATTTTTGAAAACCGTGTTCGTCGGTTTTAATATTTGTAAAGAAATTTGCTTTTCTTGGCCTGGAATGGCTTGATAGCTTTTGCTGGCCAAATCATAATAAAGTCGTTTACCCCCTTCGGTTTTGTAGAAGGTTGAGTGGCCGAGGGCCAACATTTCAGCAACCCAAGGCGCTGGTGTTAAGCCTAAATCCGCCATCATCGCATTCGCCTTTTCGACACCGATGGCATCCCAAGTTTCGAATACGCCCATTTCCCAACCAAAACCAGCACAAATGGCTTGGTCAATTTTCACCAAATCATCTGCGATTTCAGGTACGCGATTAGATGCGTAGCGGAAACCATCTAAGATTGTTTTGCGGTAAAACTCACCGGCTAAATCCTGGCCTGCTAAAAGAAGCGCAAAGCGATCGGCCAATTGGTCTACAGCTTTCGAACGTTCCAGCGTTTCAAAGGAAACTCGTTGGGCCGCGCGGTATTCAAAAGTTTGCAAATCCAAACTTAAGATGACCGTTTTACCTGTTGGGTCTTTGGTCTTTTTATAAAATCCTTGGCCTGTTTTATCTCCAAGCCATTTGTTGTCCATTAATTTTTGCATCATTGAAGGCAATTCGAAAATCGATTTGCTTTCATCTTCTGTTAATGCAGCTTTCAAATTATTCGCTACGTGAACGGTGGTATCTAAACCGACCACATCGGAAAGTCGGAAAGTTCCGGATTTCGGTCGGCCTACTACTTTGGATGTTAATTTATCTACTTGCTCGACACTTAAACCTAATTCTTCTACCACTTTCATCGTCTGCATCATGGAATAAACGCCGATGCGATTGGCGATAAAGGCAGGCGTATCCTTACATAAGACGGTCGTTTTGCCCAACTGCGTTTCGCCGTAGGCCAATAAAAATTCAACCACCGATGGATCCGTTTTTGGGGTCGGGATGATTTCTAATAAACGTAAATAACGGGGAGGGTTAAAGAAGTGTGTACCACAAAAATGCGCTTGAAAATCTGCTGAACGACCTTCCGCCATTAAATGAATGGGTATTCCAGATGTATTGGAAGTAATTAAAGTTCCTGCTTTTCTGAATTGCTCCACGCGATCATATAAAGATTTTTTGATGGCCAAATTCTCCACAACCACCTCCATAATCCAGTCGGCATCTGCGATTCCAGACAAATTATCATCAAAATTCCCTAATTGGATATTCGCCGCAAACCCAGCTTGGTATAAAGAAGCAGGTTTCGATTTTAAGGTTTGTTGGAATGCTAGATTAACAATTCTATTCTTCACTAAAGGGCTGTCCAGCGATAAACCCTTCGCCTGTTCTTCTGCATTCAATTCTTTAGGAGCGATGTCTAAAAGAAGCACTTGCACCCCAATATTGGCGAAATGACAGGCTATACGTGAGCCCATAATTCCTGAGCCTAGTATGGCTACTTTTTTAATTGAACGATTCATTCGGGATGATTTTTGTTTTTAACAGTTTAATTAGGTTAACTCTCATTGGTTTTCAAAGCATAATCGTTTTTAAAAGCCAAGAAGTAAATATAAATAAAATTTAAAGTGTTATGCAAGCATACTAAATTAAATTTTATAAAAGACAATTAAAATCATACATGCCGAAACGTAAGGCAATGAACGTTAATAAAAATGCATCTGATTTATGCGTTTTCTACGTAACTCGAAATCGGCTCGCAGGCACATACTAAATTACGATCCCCGTAGGCTGAATCTATTCTAGAGACGGTGGGCCAGAATTTCGCCGACTTCACATAGGGCAATGGGAACACCGCTTTTTCTCTCGTATATGGACGAGTCCATTCACCGATTAAAACGATGTTTTGGGTATGTGGCGCATTTTTCAACACATTATTTAGTTTGTCGGCGCTTCCATTTTCCACTTCCCTGATTTCTTCCCGTATGCTTAATAGGGCATCACAAAAACGATCTATCTCGTCTTTATTTTCTGATTCCGTAGGTTCGATCATCAGCGTGCCAGCGACTGGAAACGATAGGGTAGGCGCATGAAATCCATAATCCATTAATCGTTTCGCAATGTCTTCCGCCTCTACGCCGGCAGATATTTTAAAGGGTCTGCAATCGACAATCATCTCATGTGCGCAACGGCCTTGAGAACCCGTGTATAGAATCGGGAATTCTTTTTCCAAACGTGCTTTGATGTAATTGGCATTTAAAATAGCTGTTTCCGTCGCTCTTGTCAACCCTTCGCCTCCCATCATGGCAATATATGCATATGAGATCGCTAAAATACTAGCAGAACCTACTGGCGCGGCTGAAATGGCTCCATGCGACTCTGCAGCAACAGAATCAGTCATTACGTGGCCCGGTAAAAAGGGAGCCAATTGCTTGGCTACGCCGATAGGTCCCATTCCAGGACCACCCCCTCCGTGAGGAATACAAAAAGTCTTATGTAAATTTAAATGACATACATCGGCACCAATCGTCGCTGGGGAAGTTAATCCCACCTGAGCGTTCATATTGGCCCCATCCATATAAACTTGTCCGCCAAAATCATGAATCATTTGGCAAATTTCTTGAATGGCTTCTTCAAAAACGCCGTGGGTACTCGGATAAGTCACCATTAAGCAAGCCAAAGAATCTTTATGCTCTTCCGCCTTCGCTCGCAAATCGGCCATATCGATATTGCCATTGGCATCACAAGAAGTTACGACCACTTTCATGCCCGCCATCACCGCCGAGGCTGGATTTGTTCCATGCGCTGAAGAAGGAATCAGTGCTATATTTCGATGCGAATCACCTCTTGAAGCATGATAAGCACGAATAACCATCAAACCGGCATATTCACCTTGCGCTCCCGAATTTGGTTGCATCGACATGGCCGCGAAACGGGTAATTTCACATAACCAATCGTTTAATTCCATGATTAATCGTTGGTACCCGCGCGTCTGATCCCCCGGCGCAAATGGATGAATTTTTCC
>JABMMK010000389.1 GCA_013205605.1 Cytophagales bacterium
AATGAGATAAGTCCTTCGTAATAGAAATTATTTTCCATGTACATTTCTGCGAGGAAGTCGAAAAGGGAGAGGCCTTGATCTTTTGCATAGGCGGTTAATTCCGCAATCATGGCACAAGAAGCCACGGCATCTTTGTCGCGGACGGCATCGCCGATTAAATACCCATAGGATTCTTCTCCTCCGCCGATGAACTTTTCTTTGCCTTCCAGTTCACGAATGACTTGGGCAATGTACTTAAATCCGGTCAACGTATTGTAGCAAGTTACCCCGTAAGTGGCACACATTTTATCGATCAAATCTGTCGTCACGATGGTTTTTGCCACAAATTCTTTTCCGGTGAGTCGGCCTGCTATTTGATCTACTTTTAATAAATAATAGAGGATCAAACTGGCCATTTGGTTTCCATTCAAAAGCTGCCATTCGCCCGAAGGGCTTTTGACTGCAGCCCCTACTCGATCCGCATCTGGATCGGTGGCGATGACCAAGTCGGCGTCAATTTCTTTCGCTTTATTTAAGGCCAAGGTCATGGCTTCTTTTTCCTCAGGGTTTGGATAAATAACGGTGGGAAAATTACCATCTGGAATAGCTTGTTCTTCCACCACGCTTACTTGCTCAAAACCTAATAAAGAAAGTGCTTTAGGAACTAAGGTAATTCCGGTGCCGTGTATGGGTGAAAAAACGATTTTTAAATCTTTTTGGCGCTTAATCACTTCAGGTTGGCGGCAATTGGTCAGAATAGTTTTCAGGTAGGCCTCGTCTATTTTTTCATCTAAAAAATGAATAAGAGATGGGTTTCCTTCAAATTTAATTTCGCTGATACTTTGTATGGCGTTTACTTCGGCCACTATATTTTTATCGTGTGGGGCGACTACCTGTGATCCGTCGGACCAATAGGCTTTATATCCATTATATTCTTTAGGATTGTGTGAGGCTGTAATGACTAAACCTGCTTGGCAACCTAATTCCCTGACCGTAAAAGATAGTTGGGGAGTAGGCCTTAAAGCCGGGAAAAGAAAAACCTCGATGTTATTAGCAGAAAATATATCGGCACAGATTTGAGTAAATTCGGGAGAATTATTTCGTGAATCGTGCGCGATGGCAACCTTGATTTTTTGGTTGGGCAGACATTTATTGAGGTAATTGGCAAAGCCTTGGGTGGCTGCCCCCACGGTGTATCGATTCATTCGATTGGATCCCACACCCATTTCTCCGCGCATTCCACCGGTTCCAAATTCTAGCGATTTATAAAATGAATCGGTTAAGGTGGTTAATTCCTTTCGGTCAATTAAACTCTGTAGCGTTGACTTAGTGGTATCATCGTAAGGTCCTGATAACCATTGGTCTATATTTTTTTGGGTGGTTGCGTCGAATGTAGTTGACATTAAAAATTTCCTGGATAAATTTTGATGAAAATGAATTTGCAAAGATAATTTTTAATTGGTTTTAAAAGGTGCAAATGTGTTATAATTTATGAGCATTAATTTAGTGGGAAGAGATCGAGATATGCCAAGTAATTAGGTAATTAAATTTGGGAATTAATTTTTTTTAATTTTCTTTAGCAAATATTTTCGGGGTGTTTTTGTCATGTTTATATCATTCGGTCATTGATGGATAAATATTTTAAATATTTTTTAGTAGCCTTATTGCCATGCATTTTTTACTATGGATTTTATTTCAAATTTGGAATAAATGCCCCATTTGCAGATGATTGGAGTGTCATTGTCGGTTTAGTTATTCATTTTTTTCATTCTCAGGAGGGCTGGTTAGACAAATTTTTATTGCTCTTTGCTCAATGTAATGAACATCGGGAATTATTTCTTTCGATTGTTACTGTTGCCCAGTTTGCCATTCTAGGACATATTAATTTCTTTTATTTAAATTTAATCGGAGGGCTTTCAAGTTTGGGGATCTTGATTGTTTTGTACAAAATACTGAAGCGTTATCGGCATCCAGAGTGGTTGATCATTCCCATTTCGTTTACACTTTTTAATCTTGCTTATTTCCATAATTTATATTGGCCTGTATCGGCACTCCAACATAATGTTGTTGTCTTTTTAATTGTATCGACACTTTGTGTTTTGGACTACTCTCAAGGAGGGATTAAATCTTTTCTCTTGGCTAATTTTATTGCATTTATTGCTTTATTTTCGAGTGGAAATGGATTTATCGTTTACATTGCTGCAGCGCCTTTGATTTTTAGGTACCTTAAATTGTATCGAATCTTATGGTTTTTATCTGGCGCGTTCTTTTTTTTATTGTATATATATAATTACGAGCATCCTGTTCAGCGAGGAAATTTTCTAGGGAATATATTTTTATTCAAAGGAATTCTGGGTAATTTTTTTGCTTATTGGGGGGCATTTGCTTCTTCATTTTTTGAGTCGGGATCTGTTTGGATGGAACCCGTTTGTATAGCCATTGGGGCACTTGTTTTCTTTACTTTTATCTATAAGTTTTGGATCAACCGGAAGGATTTTTTTAAGGATCAGAAAGATTATAGGTTTAAGTTATCTCTATTTATATTTTTGTTGTGTACGGTCGGTATATACTCCTTGGCAAGAGCCAATATGCCCATTTCAAATGTTTTTGAAAGTCGGTATGCGATTAACACTACCTTGATTTTGTTGTTATATATCAGTAGTGTCCGATAAAAAATCAAAAAGATAAACGGAGTAGCCGAAACTACCCCGTTAGTTCATACTTTTAAGTTACGACACTTTCAAGCATGAACAAATCTATAAACTTTAGCGGACAGC
>JABMMK010000390.1 GCA_013205605.1 Cytophagales bacterium
ATATTCACCTTGCGCTCCCGAATTTGGTTGCATCGACATGGCCGCGAAACGGGTAATTTCACATAACCAATCGTTTAATTCCATGATTAATCGTTGGTACCCGCGCGTCTGATCCCCCGGCGCAAATGGATGAATTTTTCCGAGTTCAGGCCAAGTCACAGGAATCATTTCAGTCGTCGCATTTAATTTCATCGTACATGAACCTAATGAAATCATGGAATGTACCATCGATAAATCTTTGGATTCTAATGACTTTAAATAACGCAACATCCCATGTTCAGAATGGTATTTATGAAACACTTCGTGTGTCAAGAAAGAGCTTTTACGAGTTAAGGAAGCAGGAATTTGCCAAGCAACTGTTAATTCATCCCCTCCAATGCCATGGTTTTTTGCTCTTTGGAAAAAGGCTAAAATAGCAACCACATCATCTTCAGAATTAGTTTCGTCGAGGTTGATGCTCAATTTACTCGGGTCATTTTTAAAGTACCTGAAATTTCGTTGGGCTTCCTCTGCATATGCTCTAATTTCTTCCGTTAAATCTCCTGTTTGAACAGTTAAGGTGTCAAAATGCTGTGTGTTCTCTAAAGTGAAGCCTAATTTTTTAAGTCCAGCGGCCAATAATTCCGTTAATCCATAAATTTTTCCAGCAATATTCTTTAATCCTTCGGGTCCATGGTAAATGGCGTAGGCCGCTGCCATGATGGATAAAAGTACTTGGGCCGTACAAATATTGGACGTAGCTTTTTCTCTACGGATATGTTGTTCACGCGTTTGCAAGGCCATTCTCAAGGCACGATTTCCTTCTGAATCTACGGAAACGCCAATGATCCTTCCTGGTATACTTCTTTTATATTTTTCTTTTGTGGCAAAAAAAGCGGCATGCGGTCCACCAAATCCCATCGGAACTCCAAATCGTTGGGAACAACCCACTACGACATCCGCGCCCCATTCTCCCGGAGGAGTTAATAAAGTTAATGCGAGTAAATCCGCTGCCACAACCACTTGGACATCGTTTTCTTTTGCCGCATCCACTAAATTTTTATAATCAAAAACTTCGCCATTGGCCGCTGGGTATTGCAACAACATTCCAAAAAATTTCAAATCTGTTACATCGACCGATTGGTGATCGCCCACGATAATTTCTATGCCGATAGGTTCGGCACGTGTTTTTAATAAGTCAATCGTTTGAGGTAAACAAAGGGAAGAAACAAAAAATGCATCGCCCTTATCCGCTGATTTTTGACCAAACAACATCGTCATCGCTTCTGCCGCGGCAGTTCCTTCGTCCAACAAAGAGGCATTGGCTAATTCCATGCCGGTTAGGTCGATGATCAATGTTTGGTAATTTAATAACATCTCCAATCTCCCCTGAGCAATTTCTGCTTGGTACGGTGTGTAAGCCGTGTACCAAGCCGGATTTTCTAAAATATTCCTTAAAACAACCGTGGGGGTAATCGTGTCATAATAACCTAAACCTATATGACTTTTAAATATTTTATTTTGTCCCATGATTTGTTTAAAATCTCTTAAAAACTCAAACTCAGTTTTTGGATTTGGTAAACGTAATTCGCGTTCCAATCGGATTTTAGAGGGGACAGTTTGATCGATGAGTGTCGCAAGGCTATCGACCCCAATGGTCTTTAACATGGCATTTACATCTTCTTGATTTGAATTATTATGTCTCAATGAAAAATCTTCTCGGTATTTGAAATTTGGGTGCATAGTTGAAAGCAGAAATTTTGTTGAAAAACTTGACAAAAATAATCTTTTTTTAGCGATTTATTTTTCAATTGTTAACTTCGCCTTTCCAAAAATGTTTTATAAAATGAAAAAATCAACAATCTATTTATTAGCCCTAATTTTAGTGGCTAAATTAATTCCAACAAATGTGTTGGCCCAAGGAAATCCAGTACCCTTTGCATATAATATCAAGGCTGAAGATTTAAAAAAACACTTGACATTTTTAGCTTCTGATAGCTTAAAAGGTCGAAATACAGGTTCAGCCGAACAAAAAGTGGCAGCGAATTATATTGCTGATCATTTTAAGAAAGTAGGTTTAGCACCTGTAAAAGGAAGTTATTTCCAAAAAGTAGGGTTGGCGAATCGTTCGTGGTCCAATGTTTCATTTTCTTCTCGTGGAAAAAATTATGAATACATGAACCAATTTATGGCCACGGCTTTAACTCCTGTGGTTGCCAATACAAAACTACCCGTTGTTTTTGCTGGCTTTGGAGTTGAGCAAGGAGCTTACACTGATTTTAGCCGATTAAAAGCTAAAGGATCTGTAGTGATCGCATTTGAAGGGGAGGCTAAAGATGAATCTGGAAATTATGTTCTTTCAGGCACGAAGGATCCTTCTATTTTTGGCAAAGGAGATGGCTGGAAAGAAAAATTAAAGAGATCCCAGGCTGCAGGCGCCAAAGGACTTATCTTAATTTCAAGTAAGTCTGAAAAAGATTTTGGTAATGAGATGCGTCAAAGACAAATTATGATGCAGCGATATGGTAGTGAGCGAATGGTTTTTACGGATGAAGTGCCTGCTGCGAATGAAGCACCTGTTTTAATGGTTTCTTCCGTGGTTGCCGCTGAAATTTTAGGAATATCTGAAGCTGATTTATTAGCTTTTAAATCGGATTTGGTACGCCAGAAAAAATCGTTAACCTCAAAATTTAAGCCAGCGCCTATTAATTTGACCATTGAAAGAACTGAAAAGCCGATAGACACGTATAATGTGGTAGGTTTTTTAGAGGGCACGGATAAAAAAGAGGAGGTCATCGTTATTACTGCTCACTATGATCATATTGGCGTTTCGGCCGATGGAAAAATTAACAATGGTGCGAATGATGATGGTTCAGGTACCGTAACGGTGATGCAGGTAGCGGAGGCTTTTGGTCGGGCTGCAGCAGCAGGAAATAAACCTCGTCGGAGCATTTTATTTATGACGGTGACGGGGGAAGAAAAGGGATTGTTGGGTTCTGAATATTACTCCAATCACCCTTTGTTCCCATTGGAAAATACGGTTTGTGATTTAAATATCGATATGACGGGTCGCCGAGATGAAGGGCATGAAGGAAAGCCTGATTATATTTATGTGATCGGTTCAGATAAATTGTCTTCCCAACTACATGACGTGCTTTTGGAGCAAAATAAAAAACACATGGGATTGGATTTAGATTTCACATTCAATGATCCCAATGACCCAAATCGTTTTTATTACCGTTCAGACCACTACAATTTCGCAAAGAAAAAAATACCGGTAGCGTTTTTCTTTAACGGGGTTCATGAGGATTATCATCAGCCAACGGACGATGTGGAAAAAATTGATTTTGACCAAGTGCAGAAAATAGGCCGATTGGTATTTTATATGGCTTGGGACATCACGAATCGCAATGAACGTTTAAAGGTAGATTCAAATAAACCTTAAATATTTTCGATTTTAAATGGATAGCGTTTGATGAGAAATTGGTCAAACGCTATTTTTTTATGCTCGACATTAATTCTTTTATTTTCGCATGGAAGGCTTTAGATTTTTCTTTTGCATCCGAGATAAATTCATTTTCAAGAATGGATCCAATCACCTTTTCCATTTCTTTTTCATTGCCAAACATCGCTAGTCGGAAAGGATCGTTAAAATCTTTTGCCCTAGAATTTTCTATTCCAGCGGTTAAAAAATCCGACATTTCTATCGCTTTTTCAAGCCAATTTTCCATAAATACGGGGTTGTTTATGGGCTCGTCGATCACTTGCATGAATCCGTTTAGGGCATTTTCAAATTTTTGATCATAGTAAAGTGACGCTTGTTTTTCATACACCTCATGCACCTGAGACCAGCGATTTATTTGCCCCGATTTAATGTTATTTTTCAAATCGGATACAACTCCAGCCGGGATAATTTGACCCCCTATGTTATCCCATTTTTGTATTGCTGTAGCATTTGCAAGGGTAATATTTAAAAGGTTTAGGGGTGCTTTATCTGGATTTCTCTCCATGGTTGCCAGCCATTCTTTAGCTGCATGGTAGAATAATAAATCATTGAAAATTTGATAGGCTCGGTGGCATTTGGCAACCCTTGTTTTTCGTTTTGAATTTTCAATATTCTCCACGTAAATAGGCAAAGGATTGTTGGCGTTTTTAGGATTTAATAGCCAAGATTTCCCTAAGGCCATGGATTTTTCTTTGGAGAGTTTAGGCTCCAACGTATTTCCCACCCAAAATTCCATCAGTTTAATTCCTTCTAAAATTTCAGAAACCGTATCTGGTGCTAAGAAGTCGTATTCTAGCAACATATTTTTGTCGGTGCGCACATCTCTTTTGTCGAATTTCCATGCATTTCTAGCTAATGCATACATATTGTATTGAAACCAATATCCGGCAATAATTAATAATCCTCCGGTGGCCTCATCGTTGCCCAACAAAGAAAAGGGCATGGGATTGTGGATTTCAGCAGGGTAATTTCCCTTTGAGATTAAGTTGAAAGATGCGAATTTGGAGTTATGCTTTAGCGCAACGGCCAAGCCTGGCCAAAATCCTCGGCCCGCTTGCAATTCACCATCGGCTCCCCTCGAATTATGGTTGGATCCCAGCGTGGCACCGGCCGCCATATTGCTTTGACCTTTGACTACAGATGCACATAAAAATGAATTGTTGTGATGCTGCTCATGCGCTGGAAAAATTAAGGAGTTTAACACTTCGCAACATGAAATAGTGGAGTTGCTCCCTAGGAATGAATTGATTAATCGGGCTCCATATTTCAACTGTGAATGCGCTTCTAATATAAATCGCACGGCTTTGACGCCATAAAAAATGCGGCAACCTTCATGAATGATTCCATTGACAATTTCACAGCCTTCGCCAATTTGTGTGGAGGCATGCGGAAAAGATAAAATAGTTAGGTTCTTTAATTTATTGGCCCCTTTGATGTAGGTGTCGGAACCCATGTTGACGTCTTTAATGATGCCCGTATTTTTTATCACCGTGCGGTCGCCAATTTGTCCATAGAAACCACGCTCGCTTGAAAATTCAGCTTTTGTCATCTCAAAATACTTCTGCTGCAAAGCGGAATCTTCTCGATCTTGCATCCATAAATAGGCGTCTGCTGGGCGCATGCCAACAAACGGCACCACTTTTCTACCTCCATTTTCATTGCCTAATTCCAGCCAAATTCGAATGCGTTCATCTTCTCCATCCTTTACAATTCCATTGCCAAACTTGGCCGTAGACGTAGTCGCCAATTCATTCACTTGAAGAATCATGACTTCGTTGCCCATTTGATAATGCGAAAGTAGGTTCACTCGGTCTATGGCTATATTGTCTCCAAAATCACACGAAATCAAGGTGCTATTGTACAGACCTACGGGCATTCGAAGGTTTTTGAATTCGAGGTAGCAACTTTCTAAAATACCGATTCGATTAATGCCAAAAAATCGGCAGTTTTTAACCAAATAGGGATTAAATCCTTCTTTTACATGGATATCTTTCCAGCTTTCGGCTTGATTTAAATTGGCCTCTAATATTTCGATTTCTCTTTCTGTTAAGGCTCGAAATTCAAGGGTATTTATATTTTTTAGCCGATGGTCAAACTCGGATTGCCCATTTTTTAAAAATTCAGTAGGGACAAAATTATATCCCAGATCGGTTAATGGCTTTTTATCTATTCGATTCATATTTCATAAAATTCAATGGGTAAATCATCAGGGTCAGCGATGAAAGTAAATTTTTTACCCGTGAATTCATCGATGCGGATGGGTTCTGAGTCGATGTTTACGGTGGCCAATTGGCGCACCGTTTCTTCCATATTTTTTACTTGGAATGCCAAATGCCTTAATCCACAAGCTTCAGGCCGGGAAGGTCTCGTGGGTGGATTTGGAAATGAAAACAGTTCGATGATGTAATGTTCGCCGAGTGCCAAATCTAATTTATAGGAATCTCTGGCTTCCCGGTACACTTCACGGACTATGCTAAGGCCTAATTTTTCGGTATAGAATGTTTTTGAAATAGCATAGTCACTGCAAATAATGGCAATGTGGTGCACGGAGCTTATTCCTAAATTTATCATGAAGATTGATTGTTGTCTGCAAAAAAATCTAAAGGCTCGTGCTTATATCACGATGGGTTTTCAAACGAGTTTTTGGCAGATTGTTTCGGCAAAAATACGTAAAATATTGCCGTTTTTTGATCAATTGAAATTAAAATGGATAAATAATTTCCTTTTGTTTTTCTTTGTCGATCAGCATTTTTGAATCCGTATTTCTGAGTTTTTCCCCTAGTTTTTTGGCTAAAATTTCGCCTTTTTCTGGAAGGGAATTAAATAAATTATTTTTCTCTGAAAGGTCTGTGCGCGTATTATACAATTCAAAATGTTGGTCTTTATGGAAAAATATAAGTTTCCAGTCTCCTTGTCTAATGGCGCTGAAAGGTTGGATATCCGGTGATCCGTTGGTTCGCATGTGAGGATAATGCCAAGTAAAATATCGGCTCTTATTGGTGCCTTTTCCTTGAATGATGGGGATCAGTGAATTTCCGTCGACGTGCTGGATTTTACCTGTAGGCTTAATGTTGGTTAACTGGAGTATACTTGGAAAAACATCATCTACCATAACATTTTCATGATTGACGCTTCCTTTTTTTCCTAGGCCTGATACCACAAAAGGAATGCGCAATCCCCCTTCGTAGCCTGAGGTTTTTCCACTTCTCAGTGGAGTATTGTAGGTGTTTCTTCCTTTTTTCCCTCTGCCCACATCGGTCAGTCCCCCGTTATCAGAAAGGAAGATGATTACGGTATTTTCTGTTAATTTCTTTTCATCTAAAAACGTCATCCAGTCGCCTAAACTTTTGTCCATTCCTTCCACCATGGAGGCGTATTTGGCTTCAGTGCTATCGATTCCGAGCTCATAATAATGCTGGACAAATCGCTTATCAGGTTGGATAGGCGTGTGAACCGCATAGTTTGAAAATAATAAAAAGAAGGGTTTTGGTTGGGTCAAAACCGAATCCATCACGCGCATTGTTTCTTGTGTTAAGGCCTCAGTCAGATGAATGTCTTTTCCCCAAAAGCGATTGAGATGTGGTACTGCTCGGATATCGTTTGGCACCCCATTTGTTTTATTTCCGAAATTTTGTAGTCCTGAATAACTGGCAGGTTGGCCTGCCGCTGAACCCCCAATATTAATTTGAAACCCATGCAATTTCGGATTCTCACCGGGACTTCCATAGGCACCAAAATGTGCTTTCCCTGCATGTATGGTCGCATATCCATTTTCTGCCAGTAGGGTAGCTATGCTCGTGGCATGAATGCTATTTTTATTCTCATATGGACTTAATCCATTCATATTCCAGGCGGGTACTTGAAATTTGGGATCACCACCTTCATCCGGGTTTTTGTCTTTTTGGAAGGTCCAAGAAGTTACCTTATGAGAAAGAGCGTTCATTCCTGTGAGTAAAGAAACGCGGGTAGGAGTACAATTCTGATTGGCATACGCATGTGTAAACTTCACTCCTCGGGCTGCTAATTTTTCCAAATTAGGCGTTCGATATAAGGAATTCCACGGTGTTTTGTTGTCGGCAAATGGGAGGGATAGATCTTGCCAACCCAGATCATCGACTAAAAAGATGAGAAAATTTTTCGGTTTTTGTTTTTGGGAGAAGAGCGAAAAACTCGATAAAAATAAGCCGATCAATAGTATTTTTTTCATCCTTATTTCATGGGAGTTGAGTGCATGAATTCCATTCGCCAGCGACCTTTTTCTTTTCGCAAAATAGCTGATTCAAGCCATTTTATGGTTGCGTTTCTAGTTTTTGAGCTTATCTCTGCTTTGTTTTTGTAATACACATACGCGCGATTCTTGTCTATTTTAGTCGAGACAAAATCAAAAGAATTTTGCCTTAAATACCCTTCAGGTTTGGGTCTAGATATTTTGTTGGCCAGCGTGTCAATCGTCCATATTTCTCCATTTTCTAACAGAATAAAATCATCAGAAACCTCTGCTTTCATCAGAGGAATATTGGCCACACTTAATGCATCAAAAAAGCGCGTGATTACTTGTTGGACCTCAGCTTTTTCTGTTGTTTGGGCAAAAGAAAATTGGGTTGATAAGAGAAAGAATAGGGCTATTTTTTTGATCATTTTGAATTGATTATTTTCCAAATATAAGAGAATCCAATTATTTATTTAACTTAGATTTTCAAAACTTATTCACATGCAAAGACGCGACTTCCTTCAATCCTCTCTTTTGGCCTCAGGTTTGACATCTATTTCTGGAGCAAATCCAATCATCGCCAAACCGGCCCTAAGTCCTAAAATAAAATTAAGCGTTTCCAGTTATTCGTATTGGCACTTTAAAGGAGAGCAATTTCCGATTGAAAAGGTGATCGACGATGCGGCTGCTTTGGGTTTAGAAGGGATAGATATTTTGCACCGACAAATGAAAAGCGAGGATAACGCCTATATGCAAAATATTAAAAAACATGCATTTTTGAACGGCATCGCCTTGACTTGTTTGTCGATTCATCAGGGTTTTGTTACGCCCGATAAGGCTGAATTGAAAAAGCATGTGGATCATACGATTCATTGCATTGAGTTAGCCTATAAGATGGGAATTCCTTGTTTGCGCTTAAATACGGGTCGCTGGAATACGATCAAATCGTTTGATGATTTGATGAAAAACAGGGGTATTGAGCCTATTTTGCCAGGGTACACGGAGGCAGATGGATATAAATGGTGTGTGGATGGGATCCAACAATG
>JABMMK010000005.1 GCA_013205605.1 Cytophagales bacterium
TAAAGTTTATTTCTAGTATCGTTTAAATTTAAACAAAGTAAAATTTCACCTGAAAACCCTTCTCGTGCTACCTGTTTTGCTACCAACCCTGTAAAATAAAATTCCACTCACTTTTAATATTAACTAATTTTAATGGACTCAAAACTACATGCAGATTAAATTTTTTAGTTTAGAAAGGTTTAAATAAATTTTATTTTTTTGGGATACTTATTTTTTTTTAGTATTTATGTGAGTGATTTTTATAAAAAATCAGGTTGATTTAAATTTTAATCTCATTTATAAATAAAATAATACTTTTTTTTAAAATCCAGTTTATTTCAATCAAATTTTTCAACTTTTAATTTTTTAAATACATTTTTTGAAGATTAATTTTTAAAAAAATGTTTAACCAATTAATACAAACAAAAAACACTTTTATGAAAAGAATGCTATTATTTTTTTGTGCAATGTGCATTTTCTCTGCCGCATTCGCACAAACAAGACAGATTACCGGAAAGGTAACTGGTACTGACAATCAGGTTGTCGTATCTGCAACGATCAAGATTAAGGCGAGTAATGCAGCTACAATCACGGGTGCTGATGGAACATTTAGTTTGAAAGCTCCCAATGGAAGCTTTGTGCTACAAGTCTCTTCGGTTGGATTTGCATCCAAAGAAGTGGCCGTCAGCGCATCTCAAGCTATTGTCAATGTTTCTTTGATGGAACAATCAACGGATTTAGATGAAGTCGTTGTAACTGCGCTGGGTATTAAGCGCGAAAAGAAGTCATTGACTTATGCATCTCAACAACTTGCAGGGGAGGAAATCAGAAGAGCGGCTGGTCCAAACTTCATGGAAGCCTTGAGTGGTAAAGTTGCTGGAATAGACATTAAAGTAAGTGCTTCAGGAGTAGGAGGCTCTACGAAGGCAGTATTAAGAGGTGCTAGATCACTCTCTGGAACGAGTGAGGCACTTTATGTGATTGACGGTGTGCCCATGGTGAATAACAAGGGCGGGCAACCAGGTTCTTACGGTGGCAATGATCGTGGAGATGGTCTTTCCTCTATTAATCCGGCTGATATTGAAACAGTTAACGTACTTAGGGGAGCAAATGCATCCATCTTATACGGTAGCCAGGGAGCGAATGGTGTGATTTTGATTACCACTAAAAAGGGCAAAGCAGGCAAAACAGTTGTAGATTTTAATTCTAGCACGGTTTTTGAACAAGTAACTGGGCTTCCTGATCTTCAATTCGATTACGGTACGGTAGGTGGAGATTTGAATTGGTCAAAAGTAAAAGGAAATTACAAAAAGGATTATGTGAAGGATTTCTTCCAAACAGGTTCGATTGCAACGAATTCAATCAATGTGAGTGGAGGAAATAATCAGACAACCGCTTATTTTTCGTATTCTAATATTACTTCCAAAGGAGCAATGCCAACGAATACCTACGATAAAAATACGATCACGTTAAATCAATCTACCAAATTATTTAATGATAAAATCACTTTAAGTTCGAATGTTATTTTTGCGAACGAAAAGTCATACAATCGACCAGGTGCAGGTTATTACAACAACCCATTGACTGGTTTGTATACGTTTGCCCGAGATAAGGATTTTGCTTCTTATAAAGAAAATTACCAGGTTTTCGATGTAGCAAGAAATCTCTACAAACAATCTTGGTATTCAACGTATGAGTTTCAAAACAACCCTTATTTTGAGTTGAATAATAACTCAAAATTGGCAACGAATAACCGTGTCATTGCGAACATGAAGTTAGCCTATGATGTGATGAATCATGTCAAGTTTGAAACAAGGGCAAATATTGATTACAATGATGTATTGTATGATAATAGGTATGTTGCTGGTGGTAACTCTGTTAGTGTGAGTCCCAATGGATCTTGGTCATATTCCAAATACAAGGACCAATCTTTGTATGCGGATGCGATCTTAACTTACAATAACAATTTTGGTAATTTTAGTTTAACGGGTTTGCTAGGAGCTAGTTATCAAAATAATACTTTTGGTGAAGGAATGAATGTGGCCAATGGTACAATTCCATTACAATACCCTAATTTCTTCTCTTTCTCAAACATGCCTTATAATGTCATTTTTAACTCGACCATCAATAAAACGGTCAAGCAAGGTGTATTTGCAAGCGCTAACATTGGTTATAAAGAAGTTTTATTTTTAGATGTTTCAGCGCGTAATGACTGGGCTTCTACGTTGGCATTAACAGGAAACCAATCGTATTTATATCCGGCCTTTGGTTTATCTGCGGTTATCAGCCAAATGATTCAATTGCCAGAAGCTATATCATATCTAAAGGTACGAGCATCTAATTCCATGACGGGCAATGAGGTTCCATTTAATGTGGTTAATCCGTGGAACTCGATTGGTGGCGCTGGTGGTCCAAGTGGAATTGGGGGGATAAACCGAAATAGTCAGGTTCCTTTTACAAATTTAAATCCTGAGATTATTACGAGTAATGAGGTAGGTACAGATATTAAATTCTTAAATGGTCGATTAGGATTAGATTTCACTTATTATAATTCTGTGAGTACAAATCAATTCCTCTCTTTAGCAGCACCTTCTGGATCAGGATATTCCTCCTATTTTGTGAACGCTGGTAAAATCGTGAACAGTGGTTTTGAGTTGACGATTGATGCTCAACCTATCGTGACCGATAATTTTTCTTGGAGAACAAACATTAATTTGTCAAGAAACCAAAATGAAATAGTCGAGTTAATTGCTGCCAATCCAAACTATCAAGTAGGTGGAGATGATGAGGGATTTGCTTCCATTATTAAAGCAGGGGGATCATTTCAAGATTTGTACATATTTAAATTCAACAGAAATAGTGCGGGTCAAATTATTTTAAGTCCTGCGGGTGTTCCAACAAAAGCGGCTACGCAAGTAAAAGTAGGTAACGTTAATCCTGATTTAATTGCAGGTTGGAATCATAACCTTACTTATAAAGATTTCTTTGTTAGTGCGCTTATTAATGCAAAATTTGGAGGTGTGGCTTTTTCTAAAACTGAAGCGTTTTTAGATTCTTATGGTGCGAGCCAACGATCTGCAGATGCACGATTAAACGCAACGATTCCCATTAACGCAGTATCAAGCACCGGAACGGCGGTTACTTCCATCGATCCAGTACTGTATTACTCAGCGATCGGTGATCGAAACAAAATCATGGAACCGTATGTTTTTTCTAGAACCAATGTACGTTTAGGTCAATTAGCTTTTGGGTATAACTTAAAAATTAATAAGACTTCTTTCCCAATCAAAGATGCTTCTTTCTCTTTAGTAGCTAGAAACCTATTTTTCTTCTATAAAGAAGCACCATTTGATCCTGAACAATCAATGAGCACTGCTAATGGATCACAATCAAATGATGTATTTAGCATGCCTTCTACTAGATCAATTGGCTTTAATGTCAAACTAACTTTTTAAAAAATATTAAAATCACGTTATTATGAAAAAAATATTATTTGCGTCACTATTTTTGATTGCGCTAGTATCTTGTACTGAAGAATTTGAGAAAATAAACCAGAATCCAAATCAAATTTCGGATCAGTTATTAAAACAAGATTTTAACCTGGTAGGTTCTCCTTTCTCAGGGATGTTGTTGAACCTTTTTGGTGGTCAAATTGAAGAGGATCTTTTACATGATTCATGGATGGGGTATATGAATACACCTACCGACTTTGTCGGTAATGTAAATAACACGACTTATTATATTCGTTGGAACTCTTTCTGGGGTCGTACGTATAATAATGTAATGTCTCCCTCAAAGCAGGTCATTCGATTGGCAGATGAAAATAAATTACCCTTGTTTGCTACTTGGGCAAAATTAATTCGGATTATGTCAATTTCTAAATTGTCTGCTTACCATGGCCCTGTGATTTATTCAAATTATGGCGCAACTACTCCTCAAATCAACTATGATAAGGAGTCAGATTTATATGATCAGTTTTTCAAACAATTGGATGAAATTCAAACGGATTTTGCTTCTAATAAAACTTATACAGGTTTTACGAAGTTTGATCCTAGTTACAAAGGAAGCATCCCTGCTTGGATGAAATTAGTTAACTCGATGCGTTTAAGATTGGCCATGCGTTTGTCGAAGGTAAACCCTGCACTGGCTAAAATACAAGGTGAAAAAGCGATGGCAGATCCTGCTGGATTAATAAATACGAATTCAGAAAACTTTTTAGTTTCTTTGAATGGAAACATCATGCCAGTGGCACAAATTTGCTGGCAATGGGATGATACGCGTATGGGTGGTCCAATTGAATCTTTTTTAGTTGGCTTGAAAGATAATCGTATTTCAAAATATTTCACGCCAGTTTCTGATGTGTCATTGGCTGCTGATCATCCTGCCTATCCTTATAAAGGAATTCGTAACGGTGCATACAATGTGGCAAAAGCGGATAAGGTACCTTATTCTAAAGTATCAAATGATTTTAATAGTGCACAAACAAGACGTGGATTTACGGCGTCTGAAGTTGCATTCTTAAAAGCTGAGGCCGCTCTAAGAGGTTGGGCTGGTTCGGGTTCTGCTGAAACAAACTATAGAAATGGGGTTAAATTATCTTTTGAAGATTGGGGTGCTGGAGGTGTTGACGCTTATTTAGCAGACGCAACGAGCAAGCCAATTGATTACGTTGATCCAAAGGATGCACGCAACAGCAATAAAGCTGCCTCGACTATTACAGTAGCATGGAACGAAACAGACAATCTTGAATTGAAGTTAGAAAAAATCATTACTCAAAAGTACCTTAATACATTTACCAATACCTTAGAGGCTTGGGTCGATTTTAGAAGAACGGGCTATCCAAAGATTCCTCCTGTAGCTAAAAATGATTCTAGCCCTGATTGGGGGATTATTCCTGTAGGTGAGTTCATTAAGAGAATGCCATTCATCAATGCTGAAAGAACAGGTAACACGGCTGGTGTAGCTGACGCTGTATCTAAAATGGGACCTGGTGGTAAAGATGATATAGCGACTCGCTTGTATTTTGACACAGGTGTTAAGTCAAACTTTTAAACAAGCTAACGTTTAAAAAAACCTTTTCACTATCTAACAAAAACACCTTTCGATCGAAAGGTGTTTTTGTTTATAGGTATCTGAATCATATGTTTATGGTCTTAATTTTTCAAATTTTGACCCATTAAGACCCAATTTATTTCTTTTCAACAAATTTTGGGGTTTAATAAATCCATTTTTTATCTTTTAAGCCTTTAGACGTGGCTTAATGGTTGAAACAAGATGAGTTTTCATGATGGGGATGCAATAAATTGTTTATCAAAAATTTTACTCTGTTTTATGCTTTTCTTTGTTAATCTTTAATTTACCTTTTAAGGCATCAAATTAGATATTTTAAAGTCAAATATAGTGAATGAATTTATTTGTTCACACCTAAATAGAGTTAGGTTTTACGCTGTCAAACTATACGTCGATAATAAATGGGAATTTAATGGAGAAGTGTTTGATCCTGATTGGCACTATGTATTAATCAGATTAATTCAGTTGGTTTGACTTAATCTTTAATGCACCTAATACTGCCTCCGTAAACTCTATTATGCGTTAATGTGAATGAACCCGCTTTACTAAAGTTGAGATACCGGGATCCTTCTCCACTTACCGTACTGCTCCAATAACTTCCACTTATACCTACATTATTGATCAGTATTTCACGACTTCCGGCTACTGTAAATTTAAGAGGGGATGCAAATGCCCCATCAGCATTTACTGAAGGCCAACTCGATACCTCAATATTCCACTCTGTTTCTGTGGGTAAACGATAGCCGGTATGACATGGATTATTTATCCCATTAACGCCCTGCCATAAATTTATATTTTGAGGATTCCTCCAATCAGTTAGTGGACTCGAAGGTAAAATAAAGTTTGCGTTATCTGGAATATCCGTAGTAGTCTGTGTTGTGGTATTTAGCGATTTTCTTAATTGGTGTTGATCCGCTCCTCTTCCCCATTGGTATAAATCCCCGTAGGCGCTTGTATCAGTACTCATAGTTGCGGCCCTTGTTGCGCCAAGGTTTCGATCCATCCAAATCCTCCCTGTTTTCGATTTAACCTCAACTACTTTAGTGATATTATCTTTTAATGAATTTTGAGCCAAATTTTTTGTTGGGTTAGTCATTACACTATTTGGCTCTTCGGATTTACAAGCTATTAGTACAAGAAAAAAAAGGATAAAAATTTTTAAAAATCGCATAATAATGAAACGTTAGTTTTGAAGGCAATTTATAGAATTTGTCTTAATTTTCCGTATGATTTATCGAATCGTATCTAATCAAAGTGCCAAAATTAATTTCTGTAGATAAGCTTAAAGGTTCACATCGTGCTCCATTAGAAATTGGGTAAAGATAAACACCATAAAATATGATGAATAGGGATTTGAAGTTTTAAAGCTTGTAAATCGTCAGTAAAATTGGACCGGTAAAGTTTATTTCTAGTATCGTTTAAATTTAAACAAAGTAAAATTTCACCTGAAAACCCTTCTCGTGCTACCTGTTTTGCTACCAACCCTGTAAAATAAAAGAATCCACCCTTTTGAGGTGGATTCTGGTGTACCCAAAGGCCGA
>JABMMK010000391.1 GCA_013205605.1 Cytophagales bacterium
AAAGGGTCAATTTTTTTGTCCACGAAATCGACATTCGCAAGCATCACAAATATTCATTTTATCGAATAAAATGGATGAATTGTTCTAAGCCAACTTCCTAATGACATGCCATTCAGAGAATTTGTAATTAATTATTTATAGGAGCCCAATAAGCGCAATGGCCCTCAGGGCTCACTGGGCCTTTAAATAGAAGACAAGCTCCACATGGCTTATCGGGAGCGGGTATAAAAAGGTTGCAATTGCTACATTGATTATCTTCAATAGGCGATTGACTTACATAGGCCAACTTTTTTCTCTTCGAAATTTCTTCTGCACTAACTTTAGAAAGATCATCGCATGGATTTTTAAGCTCATCTTGGGGGACTAATTTTTTGGCTGGCTGCTTTTTTGATGCGCTCGTTTTTTTCCGTTCATTCAATGAGGCGTTAGATCTTAAGCTCAGTATAGTTCCTGATCCGGCTAATAGAAAAACCATTTTCAAATACTTTTGCAGAAAGTTTCTTCGTGCATATTTATTCTCTTTCATTTTAGTGGAATTTGCTCATTTTCAATGTTAGGTCTAAAAGATTTGAAATTAGTGCGGTGAGTAAAGTTGACGCAAAGTTTGAAAAGAAGCCTTTACTTCAGACTCCAATCCAGTGTTTAGTTGGCCTGCGATTTCCTTTGAAGCCCCATTTTTAGCTAAGCCTAATTTAAGTCCTTTTAGTGCAGCCGTCTGTACATTTAAATCGCTCATGGTGGGAAGAGATAATAAATTTAAATAGGAGACCCATTGGGATTTGTTGTTTCTAGCTGCGATGATATAGGAAAGATCTTGTAAGAAACGGAGTTTCCAAGTTTCAGGATTTTGCAAAAATGCATTTTGGCCTACCATAGATTCCAAAAGATCTGGAGATGAACCAAGCTCTGAACTCAAAACCGCCACCCTCAGCCATTCATTTTGTCCTTGACTTTGAATTAGTTTAGAAAATGCAGTGATAATTTCTTGGCCTTTAAACTGCCCGAGACTTAAGGTAGCCTGTAATTTTACCCTTTGGGAAGGATCATTTAACATTTTAAGTATGGTTGGAAAGGTTTCTGAGTAGTGTTCAGCTAGCATTAAAGCATTTTCACGAACACCAGGGGAAGAATCTTGCAATCCTTTTTTAATAACCGCTAAGTCCAAAGCGTTTAAACCCTCAAGTACGTATAAAAGGTGCAACCTCGTTCTTGGATCCTTGCTTTTATTCAATAGAAGTTTGGCAGTTTTCACTACTGACTTATCTTGACGTTCGACAAGCAAGCGATGGGCATGCGTGCGGTACCATCCATTTTCGTAAGATAAATAGTTAAGTAATTGGATACTAGATGCAGCATTTAGATTGACCTTAACGCTTTTGTAAGAGCTTTTAGCCGGTTTAACCCGATAAATTCGCCCCATATCACTTCCTGCCGTAAAATTCATGTCGGCCTTTAGGTCATCGGGAATCGAAACTGGTGTTTCAATATGTTGACGGTAATAATCAAGCATATATAGGTATCCGTCAGGGCCAACTGAGAATGTTACGGGACGAAACCAGGGATCAGTGGAAGAGATGAATTCCTTATTTTTTTCTGATTCAGCTCGTTTAGCCACCATGACAGGACTTGATTCACTAGGACTTAGGATATCTCGATGGACCAAATTTCCTGATACGTCACCCGTGAAAATATTTCCATAAAATTCTTTAGGCATTGCATCCCCAAGGTAGATGGTACTTCCGGTTGACCCACTAAAACGATCTTCCGCATATTCAATCCGATTCAAATTCGCTTCTTTGAAGGATTTATTTCTACGGGCACTCCTTTCCGCTCTCCAGTAGGGAGGTTGCGTTTCTTGAAAAGAATGTTCTTCGTGATCTGTGATACTAATACTAAATTTTGACATGGGAAGATGGGCATGCCTGTGCGTATAGCGCCAAGGGATAATTGATTGTTGAATATGAATTGAATTCTCAGTAAAGAAGCGATGCCCCCAGTCGTCAATGGTTTGTCCAAATTGTCCTGAACCAGTTTCAAGCTCAAAAATATTTCGATCCATTCTAAAACGAAAGTCGGCACCTTTGACATCTAATGGGGGTGTTCCAGTTGATTTGATTAAGCTTACTTTTCCATTTTGGCCATGGTTATTTGCGTAAATCCAATTGTCAACGCCCAATTTCAGGCTGGTAATCTGAGCTTCTGAATTGTTTTGAAAAAAACCTGAAAATAAAATTTCCGAGGTATCTGATTTGCCATCCCCATTAGTATCCTTTAAATATAGAATATTAGGAGCTGCGGTAACAATGAGCCCCCCTTTCCAAAATAGCATACTGGTCCCCTCTGTGATATTTTCGGCGAAAATGATCGATTTGTCAATCTTCCCATCTCCATCTGTATCCTTTAACAAGCGAATTCGGCCATAGCCTTTTCCGGGCTCAACTTCGTAGGGGTAATCGGGCATTTCGATGACATAGGCATTTCCTTGCGCATCAAATTCTAAAGCTACTGGATCAAAGACATGGGGTTCAGCCGCAAATAATTCAACGGAGAACCCCGCGGCCACATGTAACTTTTTCAAAGATTCTTCAGGACTGAGAGGTGCAGCATATCGCTGTGCCATACTCTCAGTCATTGCGCAAATGAATGCCATTAATAAAAGGATATTCCTGTTCTTTAAAGGAGTCTTCATAACTTATATTTAATGATTGAGATTTTCAATGAATAGGTCATTCTAATCGTTAATTAGGCTATTTTAAAATTAAAACAATTCAAAAGACCAAATTACAAAAAGTTGCTTTAAAATAATGCCAAATGATTACTAGCCCTAAAGCTAAAAAACTATTTTAAAATCTTAAATTTCGACTGGTTTTTCCTCCAAAATTTTTGACTAAACGATTACAATTATTTTTTGTAAAGTTGGCCACTTTTAACTCTTACTGGTAAAACAAAGACTAATTTCAGTCTAAAACTAATTAGGATTTTTAAAATCAATAAATTAAAATCTTCATATTTAAACATAATTTTACGTTGAACAGAAAATTTAATTAGTTACTAAATAAGCAAAAGATGAACAACTTACATTTATATCGACTTGTATTTGCCATTTTGTTTTTTTTGAGTATCGAACCTGCAATGGGGCAAACAGTTGTCGAAATCAAGGGAGATCAATTTTTTATTAATGGCAGTCCAACCTATCCAAATCGGTATTGGAAAAATTTAAAAATTGAGGGCTTATTGATAAACTCTCGAATGGTTCAAGGTATTTTTGATGATTTAAATCCTGAAACTGCTCCATTCTTTGCCTACCCTGACACTAAAAAATGGGATGCCAAAAGAAACAATCAGGAATTCGTTTCCAATATGTCGCTTTGGCATTCATACGGATTAAATTGCTTCACGATTAATATGCAAGGGGGAAGTCCAACGGGCTATGGAAATTCAAAATGTATTAATTCAGGG
Source organism: Cytophagales bacterium (assembly GCA_013205605.1). GTDB lineage: Bacteria > Bacteroidota > Bacteroidia > Cytophagales > Spirosomataceae > Aquirufa. The sequence continues at coordinate 3,460 of JABMMK010000391.1, forward strand.
TTCAATAAAGATGGTTCATTGAATCTTGACTACCTGAATCGTTTAGATAAAGTTTTGAAAGAGGCCAATCGCTTAAAAATGGTGGTAATTTTGGGGCTATTCTATTTTGGTCAAGATCAATATTTAAATGATGAAAAAGCCATTGTCAACGCTACCCATCAAATTACTGATTGGCTATTTGCAAAGAAATATAAAAACGTACTGATAGAAATCGCTAATGAAACAAGTGAAAATGGATCTTATGACCATAAAATTTTGTACCCAAACAGAATTCATGAGCTAATTAATTTAGTAAAAGAGAAGAAAAAGAATGGATATAGGTATTTAGTAGGAACAAGTTTCCGTGGTCTTGTTGTACCCACTTCAAATGTCATAATGGCTTCTGATTTTGTATTAATTCACGGCAACGGCGGTTCAAAACCCGAACAAATTCAGGATTTGATTGATAAAACAAAGAAGGTTGACGGATTCCGTGTAATGCCCATGATAAATAATGAAGATGATCACTTTGATTTTGAAAAAGAGAACAATAATTTGACGACCTCATTAAAAAATTATGTTTCCTGGGGATATTTCGATTACCGCTTCAAAGGGGAAACCAATATAATCGAGGGCTACCAAACAGTACCGGTCGACTGGGGAATAAATTCGGAAAGAAAAAAAGGTTTTTTTGAAAAAATAAGGGAAATAACTGGGGGATTCAAAAAATAATTTGATCCGTACAGATATAGCTACGGTTTAGATCCGATTAAAATTAATTTAAACCCGTCGACTCGGCCTTTGGGTGCACCCAAATCCACCTCAAAAGAGTAATTTTACAGGAGCAAAAGCATCGGGTAGCACGAGAGAGATTTTCAGGAAAAATCCTACGTTTTTAATTTTAAACACTCCCTAAGAA
>JABMMK010000392.1 GCA_013205605.1 Cytophagales bacterium
CATTGCCATATGAGCCACAAAGAAACCAAATATCCCAATTTTATAGACAAGGTTACACTTGGACAAATACCTTAACACTAACTTCAGGTGGGGAAAATGGTGGATTTAGTCTTTCCGTAGCAAATTTAGATAACCGCACAATTTTGCAAAATTCAGGATACGATAGGAAAACAATAAATCTAGGATTTACTCAAACATTATCTAAAAGATTAACGATATCTGGGAATATAAATTACTCCAACGAATACAGAAAAAACCCACCCAATATTGCAGAGCAGGATTATAGCCCTGTAATTATATTTAATATGGCGAATTCAATGCCATTAAGTGCATTAGAAAAATATGCAGAAGACGCGAATGGAAATGAAACCGTTTGGTCACGTTTTACAAATAGAACCAATCCATACTTTGCATTAAAAAGGTTTGATAACATTACGAATGATCGAATTTTTGGAAATCTAACGGCTAAATTCAATTTTACTGATTGGCTATTTATTCAGGGACGATTGGGACAAGATTATTATTCAAGAGAACAAGATTATAATTTACCCACAGGAACACAAAGACAAGTTGCCGCCCCCGCAGGATTTGTTAATGGCCAATTTGTGCAAGATTCTAGAAATGTCAGAGAGTTAAATATGGACTTTTTGTTAGGAGCCAATAAAACCTTTGGTTCATTTGGGGTTAATTTAAATGTGGGGGGGAATCAAATGTATAGAAGGATAAGTCGTCACAATGTATTTATTCAAGATTTTTATACCCGCAATTTATATACGATTGGAAATGGAAGACAGAGAGATGCTACGTATGATTTTTCTGAGCGTCAAGTAAATTCCCTATACGGTTCGGCAGAAGTATCTTATAAAGATTATTTATTCTTAAGTGGAACCGTTAGAAATGACTGGTTCTCAACCTTATCACCAGAAAATCGCAGTATCCTTTATCCTTCGGTTACGACAAGTTTTGTGTTTTCGCAAGCATTTGCAAGCGCTCTTCCAGATTGGATAACTTTTGGAAAAATCAGAGCGGCCTATGCGGAGGTGGGAAGTGATACCGATGTTTCGCCATATGCAAACAATCTGTTTTATGGGATAAATGCACAGCAATTTCCTTCTCCAAGTGGTGCGTCCCAACCATTGGGCAGTATTAGTGGATCTACGGTACCTAATGCGAATTTAAGACCTATGCGAGTATCTGAAAAAGAAATTGGATTGGAGTTGAAATTATTTAATAATTCGATAGGACTAGATTTGACTTATTATGATAAGCTTTCTTCAGATCAAATTTTAAGAGCGCAAACTTCTAATGCAGGAGGGTACTTATCTCAATTAATCAATGTGGGACAAAGTAGAAACCAAGGAGTTGAAATGCTGGTATCATTAAGTCCAATCAAATCTCAAAATTTTAATTGGAACCTAATATTAAATGCCGCTTACAATAAAACTGAAGTATTAAACTTAGGGAGCGATGTAAGCAACAATATGATTACAGTGGGTACAGCCGATTTCTCAGGTGAGCTAAGGCAGGTAGTTGGGAAGCCAATGGGTCAACTCTATGGGTTTGGTTACATGCGTGATGCTCAAGGAAGACAAATATTTGATGTTGGTAACGGTCGGCCTTTAAGAACAACGGATCAAATAGCCTTTGGATCCGCCATTCCAGTATGGGTGGGAGGAATAACGAATAGTTTTTCAATTAAAGGAGTGGAAGTTTCATTTTTAATTGATTTTAAGCTGGGTCATAAAATGATTTCAGGTACAAATCATAATGCTTGGCGACATGGTTTATCCAAGGAAACGCTGGTAGGAAGAGATGTAAACTATGTCATTGGAAATGGGGTGAATCTGAATGGGCAAGTTAATGCGACTAAATCAGGAGTTCAAGCCTATTATGAAACGGTAAGATCTCAAAATATTGCTGAACAATTTGTATATGATGCGGGATATTGGCAATTACGTCAAATTATGATTGGATATGATTTTTCTAAATTTTTATCTAAAAAAATGCCTTTCATCAAAGGACTTAGGATAAATGCGGTGGCAAACAATGTGGCTGTTATACAAAAATGGGTCCCTAATATACATCCTGAGCAATTTGGTTTCCCTTCTGATAATTTAGTAGGCTTAGAAGCTACAGGTTTACCCATCACGAGAAATATCGGTTTTAACCTTAATTTGAAATTTTAAATCGACATATTCTTTAAAAAAAATCAATATATAAACTTCAATAAAATGAAAAATATACTACTTAGTTCTTTGATTCTTCTAGCCTTAATTGGTTTAGAAAGTTGCGATAAAGGATTTGACAAAATGAATGTTAATCCAATAGCACTCACTGCAGTGGAACCTTCTTATCAATTAAATAACACTATTGTGAATACGGCACCTAGCTACGGTAATTTAAGCTATGAAACGACGATCGTAAAACAAATGATTACTCCCTTCAGTGGGCAAGGATCTGCTGCCAACTTTAATCAAGATAATAGATCTGTAGCATCTGGAAATTGGAATTCGTTATATCAAAATAACATCAAAGAGTTGACAGATGTAATCGTAAAAACCAAAGATCTTCCGGCAAAATCTAATCTTTATAATATGGCCAGAATTTGGAAAGCCTATTCATTTATGATCTTAACGGATACTTATGGCGACATTCCCTATTCACAAGCCGGCAAAAATTATTTAGAAGGCATTAGTGCTCCTATTTACGATACGCAAGAGTCTGTTTATTCAGCTATTTTAACTGAATTGGAATCTGCGTCTGCGGCACTAGACGCATCTAAAGCAAAAGTAAGTACTGACTTGTTATATGATGGTGATGTGACAAAATGGAAAAGATTTGGATTCTCTTTATTGTTAAGAGCTTCTATGCGCTTATCAAAAGTTAATCCCGCAAAATCTGCTGAATATGTTGCAAAAGCAGTAGCTGGAGGTCTTATGCAATCAAATGCCGATAATGCCATTATACGACATAATGCAAACTTTGCGAATCCCATTGGTTCTCAACTAAATGGAGGCCAGTCTGCATTTTTTTACTTGGCTGAAGATTTTGTCGATTTTTTAAAGAAAGCAAATGATCCTAGATTAGAATCTATATCGGTTAGGTATGTCGGCGCGACCAGTGGAGCCCAACAAATTGAATCTAGGGCAAATAGAACTAAAGATGTTCAAATTGGTGCTCCTTTAGGATATGACAATACGACTATTACAGTAGCCGTTAAAGAAAAGAAATTAGCTAGTTTATGGGACTATAGCCAATTAGATCGTACAAGAGTGGGGGGATTAAATGCGCCAAGTTTTTTAGTGACCTATTCTCAGACCCAACTATTGTTAGCTGAAGCTGTTCACAGAAAGTGGACTACTGGAACGATTGCAACTTTATTTTCAAACGGAATTAAAGCCCATATGCAACAATTTGCATCTTATGGTACTACGTCAACCATTTCAGAGGCTGCCATAAATGCCTATTTACTTGCAAATCCATTGACCCCTGGAAAAGAATTAGAAGAGATCAATACTCAATATTGGGTTACATCCTTTTTAGTAGGTCCGGAGTCTTGGGCTAATTTTAGGCGAAGTGGTTTTCCGGTTTTAAAACCAAATTCTTTCCCAGGTAGTGATCTGAAAACAGAGCCTTTTATTCGCAGGTTAACTTACGTAGACGCAGAACTTAATGTAAACAAAGCCAATGTCCAAAAGGCTATTGAGCGACAAGGGGCAAATACAATGGATACCAGAATCTGGTGGGACAAAAAATAGTTTTGATTCCTACTATGCAAAGTCTTAAAAAACGAGTATTGAATGGGGAAACCCTTCACGGTTGTTGGCTAAATTTAGGAAGCCCTTTGACCGCTGAAATTGTTGGTTTATCTGGTTTTGATTGGGTGCTCATTGATTTAGAGCATGGCGCTGGAACTGAAATGAGTACTCTGGCCCAATTGCAAGCCTTAAAAAGTACGCCGGCTGTTCCTATCGTCCGAGTGGAAAGCAATGAAGCCGCTAGAATTGGGCGGGTATTGGATATGGGCGCAATGGGTGTGATGTGTCCCAAAATAAACGATGCTCAAGAAGCTCAAAAGGCAGTCAATGGTCTTTTATATCCGCCCAATGGAAACAGAGGTGTGGCAAAAATGGTCAGAGCCACTGAATTTGGACTAAAATTTCAATCCTACTATGATTCTTCGACCGAGGAATTATTGGGAATTGTACAAATTGAAACCTCCGCAGCATTAGAAAATGTGGATGAAATTGCGGCCGTCAATGGAGTAGATGTATTATTTATTGGACCAGCTGATTTAACCATGGAACTGGGGATTTTTGGACAATTCGACCACCCCCTATTTTTAGATGCGATCCATTTAATTACAAGTGCAGCGAAAAAATTTGGGAAGGCTACTGGAATTCTGTTTTTTAATACTTCGGAATATGAAAAATACCATGCGATGGGGATTCGATTTTTAGCCTGCGGCGCAGATGCAACTTTTGTGGCCGATGGGGCAAGAAATATGGCCAAAAACTTAGGCGAATTAAGGAATAACAAATAACTCTTTTAAGCAATATGATATGACAAGTTTAGATCCTTTAATCATTTTATTTATTGGAATTATTATGGTTGTTGGAGGCATTATAGGTCTTAAATTGCATCCGTTTTTAGCTTTGTTGTTAGGAGCCTTTTCCGTGGCAATTTTAACATCCCCTGAGGCGATTCAGCAGTTTGCCGTCGACAAAGGAATGTCTCCTGCTACCGCATTATCATTAGCAAAAAAGAGTATTGGCGAACGCATTGCCACAGAATTTGGAAACACCTGTGCTAAAATTGGAATATTAATCGCCATGGCAGCCATCATAGGTAAGTGTATGTTGGAAAGTGGTGCAGCAGAACGCATCATTCGATCCATTCTAAAATTTACAGGTATCGATAAGGCGCCTATTGCATTCCTAATCAGTAGTTTCTTTTTAGGAATCCCTGTTTTTTTTGATACCGTATTGTTCTTAATGATTCCATTAGCCAAAGCCATGACATTTAGAATTGGCAAAAACTACCTTTTACTCATATTGTGTATTATGGCGGGAGCTGCTATGGCAAATTCTCTGGTACCCCCAGCGCCAGGGCCCCTTTTCCTGATCGGCGAAATGCATATTCCGATAGGTCTCATGATGATTTCGGGAACTATTGTAGGCCTATTCACGATAACCTCAGGCTATTTTTTCGCCAAATGGGCTAATTTAAAATGGCCAATCGAATTAAGGGATTCGCTGGATGCTAAGCTAGAAGACATAAAAGAAATTTCAGCCAAAGAAACTACGAAATTACCAAGTCTAGGAATTTCCCTCTTACCCATATTATTTCCATTACTATTCATTTGTTTGGATACGTTCATGAATGCATTTGTAGCCAAAGGGGATACTTCAGGTAATTCTGAGTTGTTCACTTATACGATCGCCCTATTTAAATTTTTTGGAGATAAGAATGTAGCCATCATTTGTGGAGGAATTATTGCACTTATGGTTTTGGTAAAAGAAAAGGGAAAAGATGAAAATTTAACATCGTTTGTGCAGGCAGCGTTGATGAGTGGGGGCGGAATCATTTTAATTACAGCTGCTGGAGGTGCTTTTGGGGGGATGCTCCAACAAACCGGAATAAGCAATAGGATCGCAGAAATGACAAAGGATTATCAAATAGCGCTTATTCCTTTAGCTTTCTTTATCGCTGCAATCGTTCGGACGGCACAAGGTTCAGCGACCGTTGCCTTAATTACCGCCTCAGGAATTTTATCAGGCATGGCAAATAATGCAAATCTAGAATTCCATCCTGTTTATTTAGGCTTAGCCATTGGCTGTGGATCTAAACTAGTCCCTTGGATGAATGACGCAGGTTTTTGGATCATTTGCAAGCTTAGTAATTTAACAGAGAAAGAAGCTTTAAAAACGATAACACCCATGTTAGCCGTGATGGGATTTACGGGACTTATCATCATCATTATTGGCGCAAAACTCTTTCCATTAGTTTAAAAATTAGTTGAAAATGAAAAAAGCAATTAAAAAAGGAAATGGGAATTTGGACCACAGCTCCATTATTTTAAATTTTGAATCATAAAAATTAAACTATAAAATTTAACTATTTAAACACAAGAACTATGAAACGCAATAATTTCTTAAAAGCTATAACAGCAAGTTCTGTAGGAGCAACCCTATTAAATTCCACAGATGCCAAAGCATCTATAGAAGCGAAAGCAGCCCCTAAGAAAACGTTAATGACCGTTGGCTGCCAATCGGGCGGAACAAGCATCGAAAATTTAGAATTTAAAGCTCGGCATGGCGTTTATAACATCGATGGTGGATCACCTAAAACGATTGTTGGCAAAGGCTGGGACTTAGCTGATTCATTGGCTAAGAAAGAAGCTTGCGAAAAATATGGAATTAAATTAGACGCCTACCACTTTCCATTGACCTCTGCCGGTATTGACAAAGTTGAATATCCAAACATCATGTTAGGAAAAAGCCCAGAAAGGGATAGGGAAATAGAGATACTCCAACAAATGATTCAGGTGGCATCTAAATCTGGCATCAAAGTTTTGAATTACAATACGACTATTTTACCCGTTTTAAGAACAGGTCGAGTGGTAGATCCCAAAAGAGGAAATGTCGAATACAATGTTTGGAATTATCAAGAAGCATTAAAAAGAAATGACCCAAAAACAATTGCAGGCGATGTGAGTATTGAGCAAATGTTTGAAAGAATTACGTATTTATTAGATCGACTTTTGCCCGTTGCCAAAGAATACAAAGTCAAATTAGCGAACCATATTGCTGATCCGCCAACGCCCGTTGGATACAGAGGAATTACCAGATGGAATAGCCCCGATGTGTTTAAAGGCATTCAACGCTTTGCTAAATTATACGACAACGAATACCATGGATTTAATTTTTGCATTGGATCCATCGCCGAGGGATTAAATGATCCAGCAAGCGAAATTTTCCCGATCATAAAATGGGTAGGTGAGCGCAATCAGATTTTCAACGTCCATTTAAGAAATATAAAGGGAGGGTTTAACAATTTCCAAGAAGTCTACCCAGATAATGGTGATATGAATTTTCTAAAAGTCGTAAGGGCTTTAAGAGATGTAGGATTTTCGGGAATGGTTATGCCAGATCACGTGCCTCACCATCATGATGATTTAAAAGGCCATCAAGCATTTTCATTTTGCTATGGATATATCAAAGGCTTGATTCAAGCTGTGAGCGAAGAAAAATAAATTGTATAAAAAAGGAGATCAAAATTGATCTCCTTTTTTATTAGATGGGGATTGACAGCTTCATTTCATTCGCTTGATACTCAAAGTTCGGGATTGACAGCTCCACTCTGTTTCGCTGTCAGCCCGCAGGGCGTCTAGCACAAAGCCTAACACCATTCGCTTGATACTCAAAGTTCGGGAGTGACAGCTCCACTCTGTTTCGCTGTCAGCCCGCAGGGCGTCTAGCACAAAGCCTGCCACTGTTCGCTTGATACTCAAAGTTCGGGAGTGACAGCTCCACTCTGTTTCGCTGTCAGCCCGCAGGGCATCTAGCACAAAGCCTAACACCATTCGCTTGATACTCAAAGTTCGGGAGTGACAGCTCCACTCCGTTTCGCTGTCAGCCCGCAGGGCATCTAACACAAAGCCTAACACCATTCGCTTCGCGAATTGTGTACCTTTTTTATTCTCGAAAACTTTCGGAATTAAAATTCCGTCGTTTTCTCCAATAAAAAAGCCTTTCAGCTCACGCTGCAAGGCTTTGTAGAGGGGAAGGGATTCGAACCCTCG
>JABMMK010000393.1 GCA_013205605.1 Cytophagales bacterium
AAGAGTTTGATTCGCCCTATTCATACAACGGAAGAGGTTATACAGAAGGAAAATTAAATCAGTTGATCGTTATTAGACCGGAGTACGGCCGCCAATGGACTTTATTTAAAAAGCCATCTGAAGGGGGAGCCGCTTTAAAAGGTTTAATTGCCACTGGTCCTAACATTGGCATGCAAATGCCTTATCATGTCGACATTTCCTATGTGAATACAGGATCTGGAAAATCATCCATTCTCTCTATTCCCATGTCTCAAACCTATGACAACACCTATCAACGAACGACTATTTTAGGTGAAAGTAGTTTTTTCACGGGCGCCAGCGAATCTATCTATGTTCCAGGTTGGCATTTAAAAACAGCTTTCAACGTAGAATTAGATACGTTTAAACAGAATTATTTAGCTTTGGAACTGGGATTTATTGTGGATTATTTTTCCAAACCTATCGAAATGTTAAACCAAACGCCACAGCGATCGGTTTACACCACTGGATATCTAACCTTTTTCTTTGGAAAGAGTAAATAAAAATACAATATGATCGAGTTACCCCAAGTGAATTCAGCCCCTACCTCAAGAAAGCCAGATTGGCTGCGGGTTAAATTGCCCATTGGTGAAAAATATACAAATGTTCGTAAAATAGTCGATGAGTATAAATTACATACTATTTGTCAATCTGGAAATTGCCCAAACATGGGCGAATGTTGGGGAGAAGGAACGGCCACTTTCATGATTTTGGGAAATGTGTGTACTCGGTCCTGTACTTTTTGTGCTGTGGCTACTGGTAGACCTAATGAATACGATGAAGATGAGCCCCGACGAGTCGCTGAAGCGATTCAATTAATGAAGGTGAAACATGCGGTAATCACGTCGGTCAATCGAGATGAATTGAAGGATCGTGGTGCTGAAATTTGGTATCAAACGGTCCGAGCGGTAAAAGAAACGACTCCACTGACGACGATTGAAACACTTATTCCCGACACCAAGGGCAATTGGGACGCGTTAATTCGAATGATCGAAGGAGGCCAAGAAGTGGTTTCACATAATATGGAAACCGTGGCGAGATTATACAAATTCGTTCGGCCACAAGCTAAGTATGAGCGAAGTTTAGAACAAACGAAGCGAACAAAAGAGTTTGGAAAAAGAACCAAATCTGGACTTATGCTTGGATTGGGAGAAACAAAGGAAGAAGTTTTTCAGACGATGGACGATTTAATAGCCCATGGTTTGGATGTGTTAACGTTGGGTCAATATTTGCAACCGACCAAAATGCACCATGAAGTAATCGAATGGATTCATCCCGAAACTTTCCTGATGTACAAAGAAGAAGGATTGAAAAGGGGATTAAACTATGTGGAATCAGGAGCTTTAGTACGTTCGTCCTATCACGCAGAAAAACATATTTAATTCATGAATAAGCCGGTGCAATCCCAGTTTGCGTTTATTATTGCAGGCGGTGGAATGGCCGGTTTATCCTTAGCTTATTACCTTTCAAAAAGTTCTTTAGGCGATTTACCCATTTTAATCATTGACCAATTCCCCAAAAATAAAAACGATAAGACCTGGTGTTATTGGTCTGATTGTGAAGAGGAATTCGATAAAATTGCGGAAAAAAGCTGGGATTCCTTATGGTTTCATAGCCAAAGTAACCAGTCTAAGTTGCTGAATATCAACCCATTTCAGTACAGGAAAATTAATAGCGGCGATTGGTATGCTTACGTCAATAAACAACTAGCGACAAAGCCAAACATTCAGTTTTTGGACGCGAAGATTCACTCATTTTTTTATAAAGGAGTAGATGTGTGCGTAAGCACGGACCGAGGAGATTTTCATGCATCACAAAAAGTTTTTGATAGCATCAGTCCCTTTGAATGTGATTTTGAAAATCCTAATCACATCAAACAGCACTTTTTGGGTTGGACCATCGAAAGTCATTTTCCTGTATTCAAACCAGCTTCGGCTGATCTATTTGATTTTAGGGTAGCGTTTGATACGGAATGTGAATTCATGTATGTGTTGCCCACAAGTCCCAAGAAAGCCTTGTTTGAGTATACTTTTTTCTCAGGTAAATTACGAGACAAAAACTACTACCGAGATAAATTGAAAGCCTATTTGTTGGCCTATTATGGTTTCGGCGAAGATGATTATGACCTTTTAGAAGAAGAATATGGAGTTATTCCCATGCGACCCTTAGAAGAAAACGCACAAAACTTACATGCTAAATTAATTAAAATTGGAACCTCCGGTGGATTTGTAAAATCGACGACCGGATATAGTTTTTTGAGGACACAGCATACATTAAAAGAATTAGTCGCCAACTTTGAAACAAAAAATCACAAAGCTTTTGTCTTAAAAGAACTCAGGTTTAAAAAATGGATGGACAAAGTTTTTTTACAAGTTTTTATTGATCAAAAAATTGCTGGATCAAAAGTATTTGAAGCACTTTTCTTTAAAAATTCCCCTCAGAAAATATTACGCTTTTTGGAGGAAAAAACAAGTTTACGTGAAGATTTATCATTAATGTTGACGGTTCCAACCTTCCCGTTTGTATCGGCAGCGGTCAAATTATTTTTCAAAGGAAATAAATTGCCATGACCATATCCTAAATTCAATTTGTGGCTCTCTGATATTAATATTAAATTTGCATATTCTTAAAACTTAATTTATAAACTAATTCACGAATGGCTTATTTATTTACCTCAGAGTCAGTATCCGAAGGACATCCTGATAAAGTTGCAGACCAAATTTCTGATGCGTTAATTGACCATTTTATGGCTTTTGACCCTACTTCCAAAGTTGCATGTGAAACACTTGTGACCACAGGTCAGGTAGTTTTAGCGGGCGAGGTAAATACCACAACCTACTTAGATGTACAAGCCATTACCCGAGAAGTCATTCGGAAAATAGGCTATACTAAGTCGGAATATATGTTTGAAGCTAATTCTTGCGGTATTCTTTCGGCCATTCACGAGCAATCTGCTGATATTAATCAGGGAGTTGATCGTGCTAATCCAGAGGACCAAGGAGCGGGAGATCAAGGAATGATGTTTGGCTTTGCAACGAAAGAAACGGACAACTACATGCCATTGGCATTAGATTTGGCACATAAGATTTTACAAGAGTTGTCTTATATACGCAATAATGAACCTTCTCTTATTGGCTACCTTCGTCCAGATGCAAAATCGCAGGTGACCATTGAATATAGCGATAACCACGTACCACAAAGAATTGACACGATTGTTGTTTCGACTCAGCATGACGACTTTGCTGCAGAAGCTGATATGTTGGCCAAAATCAAAAAAGATATCGTTGAGATTGTTATTCCTCGTGTGAAGGCAAAATTAAAGCCAGAGTTACAGGCCTTATTTAATGATGCGATTACCTATCACATTAACCCGACAGGTAAGTTTGTGATTGGTGGCCCGCATGGCGATACAGGTTTAACAGGACGTAAAATTATCGTTGACACTTACGGAGGAAAAGGAGCACACGGAGGAGGTGCATTTTCAGGCAAAGATCCATCCAAAGTGGATCGTTCGGCTGCCTATGCAACCAGACATATCGCCAAAAATTTAGTGGCCGCAGGATTGTGTGACCAAGTATTAGTTCAAGTATCCTATGCGATAGGCGTGGCCAAACCATGTGGGTTATTTATTGACACCTATGGATCAGCAAAAGTTGGTTTAACGGATGGAGAAATCGCCAAAAAAGTAGAAGCTATATTTGATATGCGCCCTTACTTTATTGAACAAAGATTAAAACTTAGAAACCCCATTTATTCAGAAACTGCTGCTTATGGCCACATGGGACGTAAAAACGAAGTGGTGACAAAGCATTTTTTGGGACCTAATGGCCAACAAGTCACCAAAGAAGTGGAATTATTTACTTGGGAAAAATTAGATTATGTGGATACGGTCAAAAGTGCTTTTGGCTTATAGTTTTCATGAAAATAAATACATAAAAAAGGGGCTTTGATTTAAAGCCCCTTTTTTATTTTTAAAATTCAGTCGATATATCAGGCAATCGCCCTATTTTTTTTTGATTCGTTTTCGATTTAAATCTTTTAATTTGTTCAACTAAGGCATTTAATGCTAAATCTAAAGCTTTTTCAAACGACTTGGCTTTCTCTTTAACAAACAAAATAGCGCCTGGTACGGCCAACTTAATTTCCAGAAATTTTTCTTTTACTTTTCCAACGCCAGTAGAGACTTTTAAAAAAACCTCACCACTGGTTATTCGGTCATAAAATGTTTCCAATTTATCTAATTTAGCTTGAATGCTGTCAATTAATTTTTGATCAGCATTAAAGTGAATGGCGTGAACTTGCACTTTCATAAGCATACAATTTAAAGGATGGAAAATGCCCTAGGAATCAAATAGGGCCTAAAGAAGAAAGAACGTTTATGATTCGTCTGAAATGTAAACGATTTTTAAAAGCTTGTCAAGTTTTATGAACTATTTATTTTAATATCCCTTTAATCCATCCAAATCACACGGTACAATTCAAATTTAATACCCGACTTTATTAAAAAATCATGCCAAAAATATTGGATTGCTGACAAGTGATCCGTGGGTGATTTTACTTCTATAAATTGGTATTCAGAATCTTTGAAAATAAATAAATCAGGAAATCCTTTCGCGTGAGTTGATAAATGTGTCCATAAATACCGAAATACGTATGCTAAACTTTCTTGGGGAACTCGACGAACCAACTCCCTAATTAATTCAATATCAAGAGTATACCAATCGATTAAAGGGTTCAGTTTACCCTCATGGTTTTCCTTAATATATAAAGCATGAGCAATCAATGAATCTAAGGAGGCCAATAAACCCATTTTTTCTTCGAAATCTTTTTCCTTCCCCAAGGTAAACCCATCCGAAGAATAATGACTTGGCGCCCACTGAAATGGATGATGTATGCCGGTTTGTTTTTCATCAAAAACAAGGTCCCAACAAAGAATTCCAAGAACATTTTTCCAAAGGTGATTTTCTGTAAAATGAGCTGAATAACCCATGTTCTCAAAGTAATCTATGACACCCAGCTCAACATTCCCCTTCCATTTAATGTCAATCAATAATGTAGGAGACAATTTTAATGATTGAGTAACCGCTTTTATATGCTTCTTTGAGTTTTGCTTTAAGACAAAATCTTCAAAAAAATGGGTCTCTTTGGGAGAAAAACCAATTTCTAGGCCCAATTTGGCCAGCAGCAATGCTTCCTCCATCCGCTTTAATTTGGCTAAAATCCTAACCCTACGTTCCAATGACAAACCTGATAAACTAGGTTCATAAATATCCAAAGCAAGCTCCATATAGCCTAGTCGTTCAAGCCAACGGCCCAACGAAAATAAGGCACGCTCAAAGGAACCCATTGCCACATCCGAAATATCGACATACATGGGTAAAATATCTTGATTCCATGATTGAACTAATTCATCAATTGATGCTGAATCTTTAGACATTTCATAGAAATTTTCCCTCCAAAGACTAATTTTCCACTTTTCGATGGCCTCCTTTCTCGACTGAAAATAGGGAACAAATTCCTCCTCATCGACGGCAACGTATTGCCTATGACCCAAATCCCGGATGACAAATTCGGACATATCACGAAATTTTGTGCCAAAAAACAAGAATTGAATAAATGTAAAATATTCCAATTGGACCGGACAAATGAGTTGACCAGCCATTCCATTCAACACCTGCATTATTTCATAGCTAAAAGGCTTACATAAATCCACTAAATGGTCTTTGGAAATCGTAGATGAATATTTAGGGAAATGAGCCAATTTAGATGTCAAAGAGATGCACTCCTTCTTTGAAAATACTGACAAAATGGAGCCTAAATCAACGGAATCCAATTTGGAAGCAAAACGAATAAAACCATTTTCGCCCAACTCATCTATGCTTAATGAAATATTAGAAATTTCGACATAAGTCAGTTTTTCTTCTCTAAACCAAAGCGCGCGCCTACTAGCTAATCGAAGGTAAAGGCATTGCGATTCTTTAGGTAAATTTTCAAAATCTTGAATGAATATAATTTCTGAGTCTGACAATAAATTTTGATACTGTTTTTTTACATATCCTAAAACATAATTGAAATTTTCCCAATAGTAAAAAGTTGATAAGTCGGGAATGGGCTGCTTACTCATTTTCAAATAAAAATATAAATTGTACTATTTGTAGATAAATTTCAAGTTTTTGAACATAAAATTAGATTATTTCAACAATTTGCAAAACAATGGTATATTTGCACTGCCTGAAATTAGGTCAATTTTACAAAACAATTTCGAAACAAAATAAATATGCAAACAGTTTCAACCTTTAATTTTGCTGGTAAAAAGGCATTAGTTCGCGTAGACTTTAATGTGCCCTTAAATGAGCGTTTTGAAATTACAGATGATACAAGAATTAAGGCAACGATTCCAACCATACAAAAGATTATTCATGATGGTGGCTCTGTCATATTAATGTCACATTTGGGCAGACCTAAAGATGGCCCTATTGAAAAATATTCCTTGAGGCATTTGGTTACGCCTCTATCCATTGTTTTTGGGGTAAAAGTTAAATTTGCGCCTGATTGCATCGGAGAAGAAGCTGTTGCATTAGCATCTGAATTAAAAGCTGGTGAAATTTTACTTTTAGAAAATTTGCGTTTTTACAAGGAGGAAGAAAAAGGAGACGAAGCATTTGCGGAAAAACTTTCCAAATTAGGAGATGTGTGGGTTAATGATGCATTTGGAACTGCCCATAGGGCACATGCTTCCACTGCGGTCATTGGTCAGTTTTTTAGCGAAAAAGTAGCAGGATTTGTGATGCAAGCTGAAATTGAAAATGCCCAAAAAATATTGGAATACGCAGAAAGACCTTTTACTGCGATCATGGGTGGTTCAAAAATTTCTGACAAAATATTGATTATAGAACAACTATTAGATAAAGTTGACAATTTAATTATAGGTGGAGGGATGACTTACACATTTTCATTAGCTGAAGGGGGTAAAATTGGTCAATCCATTTCAGAACCGGATAAAGTAGATTTGGCCAAGACACTCCTTGAAAAAGCAAAAGCGAAAGGTGTTAATATTTACATGCCATTGGATAATTTGTGTGCAGATGATTTTAACAATAATGCCAATAGACAAATTGTCAATAGGGGTGAAATTCCGGACGGCTGGGAAGGATTAGATATTGGTCCTCAATCGATTGAATTATTCCAACAGGTAGTCGCGCAATCAAAAACCATTTTATGGAATGGACCCATGGGTGTTTTCGAATTTCCAAATTTCGCTAAAGGGACTAATGCCATAGCGGATGCGGTTGTTAAGGCAACGGAGGAGAATGGTGCATTTTCATTAATTGGCGGTGGGGATTCCGCATCGGCGGTGAATAATGCAGGATATGGCGATCGGGTAAGTTATGTGTCGACAGGTGGGGGTGCATTGCTTGAATACATGGAAGGCAAGGTTTTACCAGGTGTCGCTGCATTAGGAGCATAAAAAAATAAGATTTTATTTTAAAAGGCAAGGGAATGTTTCCTTGCCTTTTCGTATTTTAGCCTATTGCGCAATGAACAAACGTATATGATTTACACTTTAGCACCCCAATCGTTAAAATCAACTTTAATAAGCTTAGATAGTAGGCAGATTTACGACGCTCCTAATACAGCTTTCTTTGCAGTCAGGGGTATTCATCATGACGGACATCAATACATTGAGAACCTTTATAAAAGCGGGATCAAAGAATTTATCGTAGAAAAGGTAGCATGGACCGGTATTTTATCTGAGAAAGCAAAAAAATGGGATGATGCTGAATTTTATGTAGTAGAAAATAGTATTCAAACTTTACAAAATTTAGCGGCCCTACATCGAAGTAAATTCGACTACAAACTTGTGGCAATTACGGGTTCAAACGGTAAAACTATTTGCAAAGAATGGCTTGCTACTTTACTGAATGGAACTTATCATTTGGTCAAAAGTCCAAAAAGTTTTAATTCACAAATAGGGGTTCCATTATCTGTATGGGCCATGAAATCCAATCATAATTTGGGAATATTTGAAGCAGGTATTTCACAACCTGATGAAATGGAAAAACTTGAAGCTATTTTAAAACCTAGCCATGGAATTTTAACCCATTTTGGAGAAGCTCATGGAGCTAATTTTAGTCAAGAAGAACATAAATTACAAGAAAAATTAAAGCTCTTTAAAAATAGTAAAACACTGATTTACCGATCAAGCCATTGGGATAAAATAATCCACACCTACATTAAAAGTATAAATCCAGAAATTGTGCTGATCGAATGGAGTACTGAAGATCCAACTAAAAATATTTTTGTACACTTTATTAGATCTGCCCATGAAACTCAAATTAAATTAAAGAAAGCGTCGCAAAGCGAACCTTTTATTGATATTAAAACGGAATTAACGGATGACGCTTCCTTAGAAAACATATGCCATTGTTTAATCATGGCCCATGTGTTGGGCATGGATAATTTAGCATTAAACCTCACCATACGAAGAGTAAAGCCAATATCCATGAGGCTAGAAATAAAAGAAGGACTTAGGGATATTACAATAATTGACGACTCTTACAACAACGACATCGATGGGCTAAGGTTGGCCTTACCCCTATTGATGAAATATGAGACAAAGAAAAAGATATTAATCTTAAGCGATTTTTTAGAAATTGGCCTACCAGAAGAAAACCTATATGATGAAATAAATGCCATGATATTAAATCAAAAGATTGATTTAATCATAGGCATAGGTAGTCAAATTTCAAGAAATAAAAATAAAATTACCGGAATTGAAGTGTATCAATCGACAGAAGATTTTCTAAAATCAGGGAGATTAAATTCATTATATAACGCAGCCATACTTTTAAAAGGAGCTAGAAAATACAATTTTGAAAAGCTAGTGTATGCATTAGAAAATAAATCGCATTGCACCCAATTAGAAATCAATTTAGATGCACTACAACATAACTTAAGTTACTATAAAAATAAAATAGGCCTAGAGACCAAACTAATGATCATGATAAAAGCTTTTGCCTATGGTGCAGGCGCTGTAGAAATTGGTCAAATACTCCAGCAACAAGGAGTGGATTATCTGACAGTTGCTTATACAGATGAAGGAGTTGAATTGCGAAAAAACGGTATTTATACACCTATTATGGTGATGAATCCACAAATTGAAGAATTTACAAAACTAATTGAGTATTCGTTAGAGCCAGAAATCTATAGTTTTGAATTGCTTAAAGCATTAGATGAATATTGCCTTTTAAACGAACAAAATATTAAAATTCATATCAAATTAGATACAGGTATGAAAAGGTTAGGGTTTGAAAGCCATGAAATAGAAACATTAGCTAATTATTTAGCTGAAATGCCACAATTATGGGTGGTCAGTATAATGAGCCACTTAGTAGCCTCAGAAAATCTAGAGCACGATTTGTTTACAAAAAACCAAATCGCCGAATTCAAAAGAATGTCTACCATATTAACTCATAAATTAAGTTACAAACCTCTATTGCATATAGCAAATTCAGCAGCGATAGAAAATTATCCAGAGGCAAAATTTGATATGGTCAGATTAGGAATCAGTTTATATGGTATTACAGAAAACAAAAAAGAAATTAAACAAATCGAAAATGTACTTACGCTAAAAACTTTTATATCTCAAATAAAACAGGTTGACAAAAACGAAACAGTTGGATATGGCAGAAAAGGAAAAGTAAATAAAAAAAGTACCATAGCCACATTAGCCATTGGCTATGCGGATGGCTACCCAAGATCACTCGGAATGGGGAATGGTCAAATCGAAATTAATGGAGAATTATGCCCCACCATTGGAGCCATTTGTATGGACATGACGATGGTCGACATAAGTCATTTGAAGCATGTAGCAACGGGAGATATGGCATTGGCTTTTGGCGGTAAAATACAATTATCAAAAATAGCTAATGAAGCCAAAACAATCCCCTACGAAATAATGACTAACATCAGTAGTCGGGTTAAAAGAGTCTACATAAAAAATTAAAATAGGTTTAAAGTATATATAAACAACCTAAAAAATAAACAGTAAATCAATTCATATCATCAAAATCCTTAGAAAAATATCTAAGGATTTTTTTTGCATTAAAACTAAATGCTAAAATCATAAAATATCATTTCAAACGAATCTAATAAAATGGTTCTCGATTAAGATTTAATTAAATATATTATTTAGCTTAAAAGCTAATAATTATTTAGTTGTATAGCTTTATAATTAGTCATATTGATAATAATACTTGTCTCAAAAGCTAATTAATAAATGGTTAGGTATATAATTAGCCCTAATAAAGCTAAATAATCCTATTTGGAAATTAATAAAGAAATACCTAAATTAGCTAAATAAGTAATAATAATGCGTGTAGAGGATATTGCAAAAGCTTTAGGGGACGAATCAAGAAGGAAAATTGTAGAATTATTGCAGTCGGGAGAATTACCTGCCACGGCCATTTTTGAACAATTTTCTTTCGCCGCACCCACTATATCCAGGCATCTTTCTGTCTTAAAGGAAGCGGGTATTGTGAGAACTCGCAGAAATGGAGTTTTTATTTACTACTCGATTGAAAAAGAAACCTTGCAAATTCTGTCCAATTGGCTCTCCCCTTTTTTACCTGAATCCATTGAAAAAGTTAAATCATTGCCCAAAGAAAGATCCAGTAATATCAAGAAAATAGATTTTGTAAATCCATTTGATAAATTTCAAAGTGAATTTTAAATAGTAAAATAATTATATTTTCATGAAACGATTTGTAATCATTATTAGGGGCCCAATACAAGGAATTTCTGGTGAAAATAGTATAGCGAATGAGGAGGAATTAGAGGTAATTAGGACTTGGTTAAGAGAGCTGAAAACGAAATATTCCGACATGCTTTATCAGAAATTTACGGGTTCACAGAGTTACTTTTCGAAGAGTGGAAAAATAGAAAATAAAATAATCCAACAAATTGACGGAGGTGAAATTTCGCAAATCGTCACCTTGATTTTACCATCGATCGACGTGGCCACTGAAATAGCCATGAGTTTTCCGTTCCCAAACCCTTTTTTCACCATTGAGCTTAGAGAAATGAGTTAATTGCATAAAAAATGCCCTAAATCGATTTATAGGGCATTTTTCGTGATTCTTCATGAGAATCAAATATTTTCGAATAAAAATTATTTGATTTCCCCTACCATATTCTCAGGTTTAACCCAAGCATCGAACTCCTCAGCAGTCACATATCCTAAGGAAATCGCTGTTTCTTTTAACGTAGAGCCATTTTTATGTGCTGTTTGGGCTATTTCTGCTGCCTTATAATATCCTATTTTAGTATTTAACGCAGTAACAAGCATTAAAGAGTTATTGACATGCTTAAGGATGTTTTCATGCAAAGGCTCAATACCTACAGCACATTTGTCATTAAATGCCACACACACATCGCCGATCAATCTAGCTGAATGTAGAAAGTTATAGATCATCACCGGCTTAAATACATTTAGCTCGAAGTGACCATTAGATCCACCGATGCCAATCGTCACATCATTGCCCATAACCTGAGCCGCGACCATCGTCATCGCCTCACATTGTGTCGGATTAACCTTCCCTGGCATGATGGAAGAACCTGGCTCGTTATCAGGAATATATATCTCGCCTATGCCCGAACGAGGCCCAGATGATAGCATACGAATATCATTTCCAATCTTCATTAGACTCACCGCCACTGTTTTCAACGCTCCATGAGCCTCTACAATTGCATCATGAGCGGCTAAAGCTTCAAACTTATTCTCAGCCGTAATGAATGGCAAACCAGTCAAATTCGCAATATGACTAGCTACATTCTCAGAATATCCCTTAGGTGTATTAATACCGGTTCCTACCGCTGTTCCCCCTAAGGCCAACTCAGACAAATGGGCTAATGTGTTGTTGATGGCCTTTAATCCGTGGGTCAACTGTGATACGTATCCTGAAAATTCTTGACCCAAAGTCAAAGGAGTGGCATCCATAAAATGAGTACGGCCTATTTTAACCACATTTTTAAATGAATTAGCCTTTGCCGCTAATGTGTCCCTCAACTTAGTTATACCCGGAATAGTAACTTCCATTAGCGTTTGATATGCAGCGATGTGCATAGCCGTTGGAAACGTGTCATTCGAAGATTGCGATTTATTTACATCATCGTTCGGGTGAACGAATTTTTGTTCGTCCAATAAATTACCCCCTTGTAGTACGTGAGCACGATACGCGATAACCTCATTGCAATTCATATTGGATTGAGTACCAGAACCCGTTTGCCACACAACTAAAGGAAATTGATCTGCCCATTGATCCGCTAAAATTTCATCACAAACAGCTGAAATTAAATTTTTCTTAGCCTCGTCAAGAATACCAGCCTCAAAATTAGTTATGGCAGCAGCCTTTTTAAGATAGGCAAAGGCGCGTATAATCTCCTTTGGCATTTTATTGATATCTTGAGCGATAGGGAAATTCTCAATCGAACGCTGAGTTTGTGCCCCCCAATATACATGAGCAGGCACTTGAACCTTTCCCATCGTATCCTTTTCAATTCTATATTCCATATAGCTATTTGTATTAATTTTGTAATAAGTTTACAAAAATACCACCAAAATTGACACACAAAACAAGAAAACTAAATTATTAATACAATGTTGAAAATTTACGGAATTCCAGCCTGCAATACAATGAAAAAAACATTCGAATACCTTCAATCAAAAGGCATTCCATTCGAATTCATTAATTATAAAAAAAATGGAATAAGCTCTGACGAACTGCGGGGTTTCATAGACCAATTAAGCCTTGACAAAGTATTTAATAAACAAGGATCCACTTATAGACAGTTACCGGAGGAGATAAAGTTGGCATTAAATGATCCACAAAAAGCATTTGAATTCCTATTAGAGAAAAACTCTGCCATCAAACGGCCTATTCTTGTTGACAAAAATAAGATGATTACAGGATTCAATGAATTAGAATTAGACAAATGGCTAAATATCTAATTACCCTTTATAAAACAACCATTTACCTAATTCCTTCCAGGTAACTTTCTTGCCATACATCAAAATACCAACGCGATAAATTCGCGCTGAAAGCCAGCTACAGCCCAAGAATCCCAAGACTAATAAAGTCATAGACAAAATTAATTCCCAAGCAGGAACTCCGTAAGGTAAGCGAACCATCATGTTTATAGGTGAAGTAAATGGAATCATCGACGCCCAAAATGCAATAGTGCTATCCGGATCTTGCATCGTGTACTGAGCCATCAAGAAGGACAGTATAATCGGAATCATCACGATAAAAGTGAACTGCTGGGCTTCTGTAGCACTTTCCACTGCTGAACCAATCGCCGCAAATAAAGAGCTATACAGCATATACCCAACAAAAAAATAAAACAAGAAAGCGGCTATAATCATCGGTATATTCGTACTTTCCAATACCTTCGTCACTTCAGACATAGGTGATTCTTCCTCACTTTTTGAACTTATATTGCTTTGCTTTCCTGAGTCTATTTTTTTGATTTGGGTAATATTATTTTTTACTTTTTCCCCATAAAATTTACTTGTAATCTGCGTTAGGCCAATAGTCAAAACAATCCATAACAAAAACTGAGTTAGGCCAACGAGCCCCACTCCTATGATCTTTCCTAATAGCAATTGATACGGTTTAACCGAAGAAATAATCACCTCAATAATCCGACTGCTTTTTTCCTCAATAACCCCATTCATCACTTGAGATCCATAATTCAACAGGGTAAAATATAAAACTATACCCATAATTCCCGCTAAAATCATCGCTCCTCCGGAACTAGACCTTGTCTCTTGCCCGTCGGTTGACACCGTAATCGTCTTACTATCTATGTCAACCTGAGTGCTTTCATAAATCTGAGGAGAAATACCCGATTTAAGCAATAACTCATGTCGCACCTTATTTTGAATAATCTTCTCTATAGACTCTTTTAAAGACATCCCAATATTCTTAGCAGAATAAATATGTACCCCTTTGGGATTAGTTAATACGTCCTCTGGGATACTCACAAACGCATCATATCCTTTAGACGCAAATGACATTTTCAATTCTTGCTCTTTGCCAGCAGTAAAAACAAATTCAACCTCTTTATCCTCAAGGTCACTCTGTTTCCACAAACCACTTAAGTCCAATATTTCCACTCGCTTCACTTCCTTGTCTTTCATGGCTAACCAAATAGGTATCGCATAGATAACTGTGATTAAAACAGGGGCCAATAAGGATGAAATCCAAAAAGACTTCTTTAATACTCTCGTTATATATTCGCGCTGTATAATTAATAAGATCTTATTCATATGCATTAGTTTCGTTTACAACTTGAATAAATATATCATTGAATGAAGGAATAATTTCTTGGAATTCTAACAGGTCGACATGCGAGATAATTTGAGATATAGCCTGATTAGAACTAACGCCAACCGCTAGTTTTAAGGTGGCTGATTGGTCATTCACCGACAAAATCTCGATACCTTTTAACTCTAAAGGCAGATTACCTAAATACCTGATTTTAAATGTATTCTGCTTATATCGATTTTGAACTTCCACTTTTTCCCCAGCTAACACAACTCTAGATTGATTAATTAGCGCAATGTCGTCACATAACTCCTCTACCGTTTCCATCCGATGCGTCGAGAACAAAATAGTGGTCCCACGCTCTTTAATGGATAATATTTCATCTTTTAACATATTGGCATTAATCGGATCAAAGCCAGAAAATGGTTCATCTAAAATCAAAAGTTTAGGCTCATGCACGACGGTAGCAATAAATTGAGTCTTCTGCTGCATACCCTTAGATAAATCATCCACAGGTTTATTCCACCAATCTTTAATATCCAATCGTATAAACCAATCTTTCAATTTCGAAATAGCCTCAGATTTGGACATCCCCTTCAACTGCGCCAAATACAATAATTGATCCCCTACTTTCATTTTCTTATAAAGACCTCTCTCTTCTGGCAAGTAACCAATTTGGTCTACATGCTTGGCTGAAAGTGGCTCTCCATCAAAAATTATTTGCCCAGAATCAGGGGCAGTAATCTGATTAATGATTCGAATTAACGAAGTTTTGCCAGCTCCATTCGGACCTAACAACCCAAATATCTTAGCTCGAGGAATTTCCAAATCAATGTGATCTAAGGCCAAATGATCTGAGTACTTTTTAACTACTTGACGAACGGATAAAATCATATGCAGAATAATATATCGCTAAAATAAAAAATTGCGCTTACACCCATTTAGGAAATGGTATAAGCGCAATTTTTAAAGGATAAGCGTTTTATTTTTTTGAAGCGGAAGTTCGAGCTGGAGCTTTTGCTGGCGCTTTCGGTTTTGTGGCAATAACTACTGCAGGCTTCGTTGTCACTGGCTTTGGCACATCCAACAATAACGAAACTTGCTTTTGCTTAGATACTTTTTTTGCTACTTTTTGTTTTTTTTTAGCTTCCTTAACCGCTAATTTTTTAGCTGATTTGGCCGCTTTTTCTTTTTTCTTAGCTAAATCCTTAGCTTGTTCGTCCATCAATTTATGGTATTTCTTGGAAATTTCACCCAATGCTTTATGGCTCAACTGAACCATTTTCTTAGCATTTTTCTCGCTTAAACCTTTTAATTTAGGCAACACGACTGTTGCTAAAACGTCAATTAGTACTTTATCAGATTCACTCATAGTATTATATTTTAATTATATGTTAAATCTATGTAAAGAAATTATTAATAAAAACTTTAGCGTGTTAAATTTTTAAGAGTGCGTGAAAATTTAACATTGAAAAATTAAACATTAAGTTTTGAAACAAAATCATAGCTGACAATTCCCATGCAAACAGAGACATTTAAAGAATGTTTAGTCCCAAATTGAGGTATTTCAAGCGAATAGTCAGCTGCCTTAATAAATAAATCGTTTACCCCAAAAACTTCATTGCCAAAAACAAAAGCATAGGTATGATTTTGATCAGGTATAAATTCAAATAAAGAGATTGAATCTTTTACTTGCTCAACACATATTATTTTAAAACCTAGATCCATTAAAGCTTTAATGCAGGTTGATGGACTTTCAAAATAAGTCCAATCCACAGATTCATCCGCCCCTAAAGCGGTTTTAGATATTTCTCTGTGGGGAGGTTTTGCCGTTATTCCACACAAATAAATATGGGAACACCGGAAAGAATCAGCCGTTCGAAACGCTGATCCCACATTATTCATGCTTCGGATATCATCCAAAACAAAAACAAAAGGAAACTTTTCTGAATTTTTAAATTGTGTCACATCGAGCCTGTTTAGCTCATCCATCGACAACTTTTCATTCATCTATTGTACAATCCAAGTAAACGGATAGGCTAATTCTGGAATTTTAACCCGATCGGCCAACTTTTCTAATCTAGTTGGCAAATTAGCTACATAATCTCTTGCCTTCTCAGCCACATCATTTAATCCAGACATTTTTTCAATTTCCCAATCTTTAATTAAACCTTGCATGATACTGATGTAATCCATCGTTGTATAAACACCAATTCTTTGTGCCGCATCTGAAAAGTGCTCATAAACAGAGCTTTTAGCCCCATTGATTTCGCGCAAAAAATGCGCTGGCATGACGATTTTCTTTTTCATCATATCAGCAAATGCAATCATCATTTCAGATGGATCTAATTTGAAAATTTCTGTCACAAATGCTTTATACGCTTTTGCATGCCTTAATTCATCCGCCGCAATCTGCGCGCACATTCTTGACAATAATGAGTTACCATGTTGTTTCGCTAATGAGGCTGTTCTGCGATGAGAAACGTTCGTTGCCATCTCTTGAAACGAAGTATAAATGAAGTTGCGATATGGATCGCCTGAAGTACCAATATCAAAACCATCAGCAATTAAATACTGTGTTGAAACAGCCACAGAATGCATGTCGACTTTACCTGATAAGTACAAATAAGTACCTAATAAATTACCATGTCTACCTTCTTCAGCAGTCCAATTGCGTATCCAACGAACCCAGCTATTTTCTTGATCTTGTTGGTTTACGGTATCCATTCCCATCAACCATGACTCGTACGTTGGCAATGCCTCCTCAGTAATTGTATCCCCAATTAACACCGCCCAATAATCATAAGGCAATTCTTTTGCAGCTTCTTGCAATAACTTTACTTCATCAAAAAAATTATCTTTTGTTGAATCTGGAAGCATATCTGAAGGCTGCCAATTGCTATCAATCGGGTTTAAATATTGAGCAACAAAGTTATCCATATTCCGGCCTAACTCAGTCATTACCTCTAATCTTGTAGTTGAAATGGACATAAAAATCTATTTGAAAAAATAATAAAATTTAAATTAGTAAAATAATTGAAGATTCCCTAAATCAAGGACCCCAAATCGTTAGTTGTTTGATAATAGTTTCTTTGCCGTCAGAAAAAAGCTGAAATTCCTCTTCATTTGCCATCGGAAATCGTAAGGAAGAAATAGCTACCAGACCATCTTGCGCCAGCACTTCTAACACAGAATGATCGAGCAATAATCGTATTTTCTTGCCCTTACCTTTTATGAACTCCGCTCGATCGTCAACTAAAAATCCTTTATGAATTATTTTACCTGATTTTTTGCGGTCGACATACCATTGTTTATTTACCTCATCAAAACCAATATCAATTTTCTCATTTGAGTTTACGCCAACACCCTGGATAGAAATTCCCCAATTTTTAGCTTCTGAACCTAGAACTTCCAATTCAATTAAATACGATTTTTTATTAGAAAAATTAAAATTTTGCAGCTTAGAAGTACTTGAGATCTTAAAATTTTTACGTTTGAATTCGGGTTTCAAACGATCCATTTTCGGCATAAATGCTTGCTTGAGTCTCAAACCTTGGGGCGTAGCATTTAAAGATAATTCCCGAACAGATGACATTTGCCCGCGCCAAGGAGCAGTGGGCTGATCCTTTGCATAAGCCCAATTTAATGCCCATCCTAGCCATATTGGCTTTTCTGAATCAACATTTGAAAATGGAATTGCCGCATAAAAATCCTTGCCATGATCCACATAAAGCTTCGTTGATGCTGAATTTTCATTAATAAAATTCTTTCCATCAAAATCTCCTACAAAATATTGCATCCCCACATAGTCTTTATATGGCCCCTGACTAGAGACAAATAGTACCCATTTTTTACTCCCTAACTTACCTTCCACGGGAATCTGTAACAACGAAGGGCATTCCCAAATTTTTTCTACATCACCTTGTTGGCCAAACTCACTTAATAAGTCCCATTGAATTAAATTTTGGGATCCATAAAACTGAATAATAAATTCCTTAGGTTTTGAAACAGCCATAATGTATTGTTTACTGGGTGCATGCCAGAACACATTAGGATCTCTAAAATCCTTTAAGTGAATATTTATGATTGGATTCTTTTTATATTTAACCCAAGTTAGCCCCTCATCATTTGAATAGGCCAAATGTTGTTCTTCGCCTTTGTTAGGGAAGTCAGCGGTATATATCGCAATAAATAAGGGCTTTTTAGGTTCTCCCAAGCCTGAAACATGGTCTTTATCCAACACAACACAGCCAGAAAATATATAGGCTGAATCTTTAGGTATAGCCACAGGCAATTCTTCCCAATGCAGTAAATCCTTACTCTTAGCATGGCCCCAACTCATATTGCCCCATTGACTTCCAGAAGGATTATGCTGGAAAAACAAATGATAATATCCATTGAAATAGATCAAGCCATTAGGATCATTGGTCCAATTTTTTTTTGGGGAAAAATGAATGGTAGGCCGCCATTGTTCCGTGGACTCCTGCCCCATTATATTTCCAGCAAAAAATACTAGACTAAAAAATAGAACTATGCTTAAATGTAAATTCTTCATCAGCTAAAACTAAGTAAAAAGCATTTTTGAAATTTGGACTAAACCAATCACCCAAATTATAATAGGTCGACCCGTCTACTAACGGAAAAGCGATTGGATGATGCCTATGTCCAAAAATATACGCTTTTTTATGATTATTTGATTTTATATCTAACTGCATTTGACCCCTAACGTAATTTAAAATAAAATCGGAATCTAAATCAAATGGAACATCTCCAGCTGAAATTGTATCTGATTTACGCGTATTTGACCACAAATGCGCTAAACGCACCCCAATATCAGGATGCAGTATTTTAAACAAAAAAATCGATATTGGATTAACAAAAATTTGTTTTAAAAACTTGTAGCCATAATCTCCAGGGCCCAAACCATCCCCATGCCCTAACAAAGCCTTCACTGATTTTCCTTGAATATTAAAACTAAATTCAGTTGGTTTATTATAAATAATGGCCCCCATTTCGTCTTTAAGATAGCTTCGCATCCATAAATCGTGATTGCCTACAAAAATATGAATTTGAATGCCCGCATCATTCATTTCGGCTAATTTGCCTAAAAACCGAACAAAACCCTTGGGTACCACTTGGCTATATTCAAACCAGAAATCAAATAAATCACCTAACAAAAAAACATCAGATGCATCTTTTTGAACTTGGCTTAGCCAAGCTATGATATATTTCTCCCTGGCTAGAGATTCAGCATTATTAGGAAATCCTAGATGAAAATCAGATGCAAAATAGGCTTTTTTGCCTGCTGGAATTTGAACTTCAATCATATACTATCCAAAAAAAAGGTGGGGAAAAACCCCACCCAATTTGTATGCTTACTTCGCTTTGGGCACCCTTTTCGCCACAGGCTTTTTATCCTCCTTAGGCTCCTCTACCGGCTTCTTCCTAGGCTTTGGTTTAGCAGCAACTTTCTTAGTTGCATTTTTCTCAATTTCAGCTAAATCTCGTACATCCTTAGCATCCTTTCTTTTCTTTTCCGTTTCACCCTTAATAAATTCTTGGTAGGACGTTAATTGCTCAAAAGGACGAGGGCCAACCAACTCTTCTAAATCACTTTGAAAAAGAACTTCTTTTTTCAATAATTGCTCCGCAAGAATGGTTAATTTATCCTTTTTATCACTTAATAATTTCTTAGTACGCACATAAGCCTCCGCGATAATCTTACGAACCTCTTCATCGATCTCTCTAGCCGTTTGCTCTGAATATGGCTTGTTAAATTGATATTCAGATCCTTTGGAATCATAATATGAAATATTTCCTAACTTATCATTCATTCCATATACAGTGACCATCGAATAAGCCAATTTTGTAATTCGCTCCAAGTCGTTTTGCGCACCCGTTGATATTTTACCAAAAATGATTTCCTCCGCAGCTCT
>JABMMK010000006.1 GCA_013205605.1 Cytophagales bacterium
CAAAAAAGAGAATTTTATTCTTTACCAAAGACCTCAATCGGACAGGAGCGGAAATGATACTTTTCAACATCGTTGAAAGTTTAGACCGTTCGAAATTTGACATAGGAATCGTTTTGATGCAACAAGGAGGCGAATTAGTCCCTAATCTACCTGAAGATGTCAATTTGTTTTACCTAGAAAGCAACTTTACTCTTTTCGATAAAATCAGATTTCATTTGGGAGAAGATGTCATGTTAAATCGATTAAAAAAGATTGGGAATGAGTTCAAAAGTGATATTTGGTATATTAACACGGTCGACAATGCCCATTTATTGAAATACAGGAAACATTTTTCAATAAAAACTTGCTTACATGTACACGAATACCTCTATAACTTTGAGCAAATAGCCTCCCAGGAAATTAACCTATTAATTGATCAAGCAGACCAAGTGATTGGTTGTTCTGTTTTAGTCGAAAAATTATTTAAGCGACTTCTTGGGAATAAATACATGACATTCCAGTCGGCCATTGACACCCGATACATCGACCGTTGCCTGACAGAAATAACAACTAAATCAGGGGACAAAAAAAAGATCGTTTCGTCCGGAACCCTGTGCTATCGAAAGGGTTTAGACATATTTTTGGACCTAAGTACTTTTTTCAATGATACAAATGTCGAATTTATTTGGTTAGGGAAATGGCCTAATAATGGATATGCTGAATTAATAAAGAATAAGATTAAAGCGGGTGAATTCCCCAATGTCCAAATACTAGATCAATTAAATCACCAAAAATATTACCAAGCCATGCAAGGCGCTGACCTATTTTTATCCTGCTCTAGAGAAGAAAGTATGGGCCTTGTGATGATGGAAGCCATATATTGTGGAGTACCTGTATTAGCCACTGACTCTGGCGGTTCTTCGCTCATCGTGAATGATCAAAATGGAAAGGTTTGCTTCGACTTTAGACCTGAAACACTTTCACAAGAAATCAAAGGCCTTTTAAATAAGTCATTTGAAAAATCAGCCATGAGAAAATCTATTTCTCAATATGATGGCGAGCTGGAAATTCAAAAACTCGAAATTATCCTTTTAAAAATTTAATTGATTTACATTTTTTTTAGCAATATCTTAAGCCAGCACACAATGCCAAAGTAGTTATGTTCAAATTCTTCCTGGCATCACGACTCAATCACGCTTTTAAGAAAAACTATTTATTAAAATAATACTATTCAAAAAAATTATTAATACGTAATTTATTACAGATAAATTTGTAAAAATTAGCCAAAAATAAGATATTTACAAGAATTAAGGTTTTGACTTAATTATTTTAAATATTTAAAAAATACAAAAATATGTGTGGAATTGTCGCCTACATTGGATCACAAAAAGCCTATCCCATTATTTTAAAAGGGCTAAAAAGGTTGGAGTACCGAGGATATGATAGTGCGGGAATTGCGCTGTTTGGGGAGCATGTGGAAAGCTTTAAGCGAAAGGGGCGCGTAGCGGAATTGGAGGCTTGGGATGAGGAAATTGTAGAGACGGCTTCTGTTGGGATTGGTCATACGCGTTGGGCTACGCATGGTGAACCTTCTAATGCCAATGCGCATCCACATATTTCGAACAATGGCCAATTAACCCTAGTTCATAACGGAATCATCGAAAATTATGCTTCCTTAAAACAAGAGCTCGTTCAAAAAGGCTATGTCTTCAAAAGTGAAACGGATACCGAAGTATTGGTTAATTTCATTGAAGAGATCCAAAAAAACAACGATTACACTTTAGAGGAAGCCATGCGTGTGGCTTTGAAAAGGGTGGTGGGAGCTTATGTCATCATTGTCATGGAAAATGGATTTCCGGATCGATTGATTGCCGCGCGAAAAGGTAGTCCTCTGGTGATCGGCGTGGGCGAAGGCGAACACTTTTTAGCGTCCGACGCCTCCCCCATTATTGAGTATACCAAAAAAGTCATCTATGTCAATGATTATGAATTAGCCATTATTTCCAAAGATGAAATTATTTTAAAAAATCTGGGCAATGAGCCTATAACACCTTATATCCAGCAATTGGATATGGAATTGGCGCAGATTGAAAAGGGTGGTTTTGATCATTTTATGTTGAAGGAAATATTTGACCAACCGGCTAGTTTGACGGATTGTTTGAGAGGTCGGCTAGATCTCGAAAATCAGGTATTGACTTTAGCGGGGATAGACCAACATCTTTCTGTTTTCACGCAGGCCAAAAGAATTGTTATTGTCGCCTGTGGAACGAGTTGGCATGCCGGCTTAGTCGCCGAATATATGATCGAAGCGCTTTGTCGGATTCCAGTAGAAGTGGAATATGCCTCCGAATTTAGGTATCGAAATCCAGTCATTAACTCGGGTGATGTCATTATTGCCATCTCTCAAAGTGGCGAAACGGCCGACACATTAGTTGCC
>JABMMK010000394.1 GCA_013205605.1 Cytophagales bacterium
ATATTTTGTGGGCGATGTTTCGGATGAGGCATTTGCCCAACAAACCATCGACAAAACGGCGCATACTTTTCAAAAAATAGATTTTTTAATCAATAATGCGGGGACGGGTACATTTGGCCCCACAGAATCTTTTTCAGGACAATCTTGGGATACCATTTTTGACACCAATGTAAAAGGCACCTTTCTTTTCTCGAAGGCAGTTTTGCCATGGATGAAGGAAGCTAAAAAGGGGCATATTATTTCAGTAGCGTCTGATGTGGCGAAACGCGTTTTTGATGGGGGAGCCTTGTATTGTTCATCCAAATATGCCCAACATGCATTTACCGAAGCGCTAAGAAAAGAAGTCAGAAGGGATGGCATAAAAGTATCTACCGTCTATTCAGGCTTAGTTGACACGATGTTTCACCCAGAACCCCAAGGTTCAGAGTCGCATAAAGATTGGTTATCTTGTGAAGATATGGCCGATAGTATTTTTTACATCATGAATCAACCCGCGCATGTGGTCATCGATGAATTAATGATTCATCCACTTTCCCAAGAATACTAAGATTACAAATACCTTTTGCCCGATCAAAACGTAATCAATCATTGAGGCAATTTTAAGCTAATTTTAGCTCTATTCATCAAAAAAAATCCTGGTCAAAGGCCAGGATTTTTTTATATTCTCCAATTTACTTCATCAAAATATTCTAAACTCTACAACATATACCACAAGTTAATGTATATTTTTGATACAATAAATTATTTACGTATATTTTTAAATTATTTTTACAATAGCTGATCATAAAAGATGTTAATCCTAATCATTCTTTTTAATTTCAAGGGATAAAAAATTTAATATGACTCAATCAAAAAATATTCGAGTATTGGTAGTAGGATGTGGTAACATGGGCGCATCACACGCAAAAGCCTATCATACCATTCCAGGATTTGAAATATGTGGACTCGTTTCCACTGGTGCGAGCAAGGAAAAATTAAATCAAGAATTAGGGGGTGGCCAAGCATTGTATGCTGATTATTATGCAGCGCTTCAGGAAACAAAACCAGATGCTGTCTGTATTTCTACCTACCCCGATACCCATGAGGCTTTTTCAATCGCAGCTTTGGAAGCCGGCTGCCATGTATTTTTAGAAAAACCCATCGCAGATTCATTAGCTGGCGCAGAAAATGTGGCAAAGGCCGTATTAAAATCAGGTAAAAAATTAGTTGTCGGTTATATTTTACGCCATCATCCTTCTTGGATTAAGTTCATTGAAATCACGAAAAACCTGGGAAAGCCATTGGTCATGCGAATGAATTTAAACCAACAAAGTCACGGATACATGTGGGATGTGCATCGTAATTTAATGAAGAGCTTAAGCCCTATTGTTGATTGCGGGGTTCATTATATTGACGTTATGTGCCAAATGACCCGATCAAAACCCGTTCGAGTTTCGGCGATTGGCGCTAGAATGACGGAGGATATTCCGGCAGGGAATTACAATTATGGCCAACTTCAAATTTATTTTGAAGATGGATCAGTAGGTTGGTATGAAGCAGGTTGGGGTCCCATGATTTCCCAAACAGCTTATTTCGTCAAGGATGTGTTTGGACCCAAAGGTTCCGTTTCCATCGTGGCTAAAGAAGCGGGTGGCGAAGGCAAATCTTCCTCCATCGAAGCCCATACAAAAACAGAATCTCTTCGCGTTCATTGGGCCGATTTAGATGCCAATAATGATTTTAGCCGGGATGATGAATGGGTGAACCTAACCGACGAGCCAAATCATCAACAATTATGTGATCGCGAGCAACTGTATTTCTTAAAAGCTATCCAAGAAAACATGGATTTAAAGGATCACCTAGATGATGCCGTAAACAGCCTGCGCATCGCTTTTGCGTGCGATGAATCAATAAAAAAGGGAGTTATGGTTCAGCTTTACTAAATTTAAAAAGTTTAAAAGCTAGGGAAATTATTTTAAATAGGTGCTTAACCAGTTGCCAACTTCCTGATAATGAAACTTAGAATTTTCCGGATTTAAAATCCAATGATTTTCGCTTGGAAAAACAATCAATTTACTTGGAATCTTTAGGCGCTGATGAATGCTCCAGTTTTCCAAGGTATTATTGATCGGCACGCGGAAGTCATTCTCCCCTACCGTCAAAAGCATGGGCGTTTTAAAATTAGCCGCATAACGCATTGGATTCTGTTCTTTCCACGTTTTTGTGGGTACCCATGGCGCACCTCCATTCATCAATTCTCGACCCCAAATCACATCTGATGTACCCCATTGTGCCTCCGAATTCACCAAACCCGCATGCGCAATCAAGCATTTGAAATGTGAAGTAGTCGCCTGCATCCAGTTGGCGAAATGCCCCCCATACGAAGCTCCACCAGCCGCTTGACGTGTTCCGTCAATAAAAGAAAAGCGCTTAATCGCATCTGCTGCAGCCTCTAAAATTTCATTCCCAGGTCCGCGGAAAGGATCCAACTGAATATCCTGTGTGAATTTTTCGCCATATCCCGTGGAACCCGTATAATCCGTCATAATCAACACATAACCGGGTGCACCTAAAATATGTGCATTCCAACGATACCCAAAATTATCCTTAATTGAAATCGCGGGTCCTCCATGCATTAACACAAACAAGGGATATTTCTTATTGGGATCAAAGCCCGCTGGTTTCAATACAAAGCTTCTCACTTTTTTACCCCGACTCGTTGTAGTCCAAATTACCTCTGGCCTTGGAATGTCTAAAGCCGAAAGCAATTGATCATTGCTTTTTGAGATGGGAATTTGTTGGCCTTCAGCGAAAGCAAATACCTCTGGGGGAGCGCCCAAATGTTGGTATGTAAAAGCAAAATTTCCTCCAGTCGCTGCCGAAACGGCCGTATAAGAACCCATTTGACCACCTAGTACCGGAATGATTTCACCAGAAGCGATCGAAATTTTAATGATTCTGTCCACACCCTGATCTTCTATACTTGCCAAAATATCAGATCCTACCATTTTAAAATCGTTCATAGGTCGGTCTAGTTTCCAGGCTAATTCCGTTTTTGCTGACATGGAAGGCCATGAATATCTAAACATTCGATTAATGTAATACAGCTTATTTCCATTTTCAGATCCTGTCGTAATTAAATAAGGACCATCGCTAGAAAAATCAACCGTGGCATAATCAATTCCATCGGAGGTTAATTGGGTTTCTTTGCCACCTTGAATATTGATTTGAAATAAGTTGGACGTGGACGATTGATATGCCGTCGTATTATAATCCGTACTCGCAGAAAAAACGATGGATTTATTGTCAGGTGCAAATGAAAAAGAGCCCAAATTAAAGCCTTGAGATTTGACTAGAGAAACATCTTTGAATAAATTAACAGGTTGAGCGCTGCTAGTTGACAAATCTAAAGCGAAAATGTGCGCTTGTTTCTCGTCCAACCAAGAGTCCCAATAACGAACTGGAAATGAGGTATAAACACGCGCTTTTGCTTTGATTTTTTTCTTATCATCCGCCATTTTTTTGCTCAAAGAATCCGTAAACGCTGAAGGGTATACGCGAGAAGTGAAGGCTAAGCAACGGCCATCCGAGGATAATTTTGCGGCAGAAACACCCGTAGAAATAGATGTTATTCTTTGCGCCTCTCCCCCATTTAAAGGCAATGAATACAATTGGGCCGCTTCGTCTCCATCTCTTTTGGCTGTAAAATATATTTTATCTCCAGACGGTGACCAAAAATAATTATCCTCACCACTTTTAGAAGAGGTAATTCTTCTAGGACTAGTTTTCCCATCGCTTGGGGCCAACCATAAATCCGTAGTTTGTTCGTCTAGATTATAGGAAGTTTCTACTTGGCTATAGACAATAAACTTGCCATCAGGCGAAATTACAGGAGCACCTACTTTTTTAAGTTTTACCATTATTTCATGGCTCAAAGCCTTGGAGGCTTGGTTTTGACCGAATGAACTTTGAAATAAAAAAAATAGACCGCTGGTAATTAGTAACAATTTCTTCACATTGGTAGTTTTAAAATTTTAAATCTATTAATTTAATGATTCTTTAACATGGCTAAAATATGAAGAAAAAGTTATCGTTGTTTGCATTATCTGTAGGAATATTATTTTCTAATACCATTTCCGCACAAAATTTCAAGTTTATTGACCGAGGGAACATGAATTTCTCCGTTAAACCAGGGGATGATTTCGTCGAATATTCCAATGGAACTTGGGTAAAAAATCACCCGATTCCTGCGAGAGAAAGCCGCTGGGGCAGTTTCAATGAAATTAGAGATTTTAATATTAAAGCGGTTAAACTACTATTAGAAGAGACCGTAGCCAAGCAAAAGTCACTGGCAAAAGGTTCTGTAGAAAGAAGGGTTGCCGATTTTTATGTAGCGGCAATGGACAGCCTTAGAATTGAATCTTTGGGATTTGATCCCATCAAATCAGATTTGAAAAAGGTACAGGATGTACAAAATAGAGAAGATTTAATTAAAGAGATAGCTCGATTCAAAACGCAGGGCCTAGGTTCTCCATTCTTTGGGTCTTATGTTGGCCAAGATCGGAAAAACGTAAAAAAAATGGTGCCCCAATTTAGCCAAGGAGGAACTTCATTGCCCGATCGCGACTATTATTTAAAGTCGGATACTAGGACGTTAAAGATCCAAGAAGCGTTTAAAAAATACATTGCAACCTTATTTGAATTGATTGGCACGCCTACAAATCAGGCTAAATCAAATGCCGAACAAATTTTCTTATTAGAAAAAAGGCTTGCTACGGCACAAATGGCGCGCGTTGAAATGCGTGATCCATACAAAACGTACAACAAGTTCTTGTTGGCCGATTTTCAAAAGAAAACACCGCTCATCAACTGGTCAGAGCAATTCAAATTATTAGGCATACCTCCTCAAGATTCCATCTTAGTAGGAGCACCTAATTATTTAGTTGAGGTTAACAATACGTTGACGGATACGCCGATTGAAAATTTAAAAGCATATTTAACCTGGAATATTTTAAAAGGATCAGCATCCTATTTAAGTAGCCCATTTGTTAAGGCAAGTTTTGATTATGCAAAATTTTTAAGTGGCCAAGAAACCCAAACTCCTCGTTGGCAACGCATGTCCACCCTAACCGATGGAACAATAGGCGAGCTTTTAGGCCAATTATATGTGGCTAAATACTTTAAACCTGAGGCAAAAGAACGCATGAAGGAATTATTAGTCAATATGCGTACTGCCTTCGCCAATCGAATCAATAGACTAGATTGGATGTCGGAGCCCACTAAAAAGAAGGCACTAGATAAACTAAATGCATTTACGCCTAAAGTTGGCTATCCGGACCAATGGAAGACCTACGAAGGATTAGATATATCGGCAGATTCATTTTATCAAAACATGAAGAACGCCAGTATTTGGGCCTATCAAGATAACATAAACCAAATAGGAAAACCGGTAGATCGGACTAGATGGGGCATGACTCCGCCGACGGTGAAT
This sequence comes from Cytophagales bacterium, assembly GCA_013205605.1. GTDB lineage: Bacteria > Bacteroidota > Bacteroidia > Cytophagales > Spirosomataceae > Aquirufa. The sequence goes on from JABMMK010000394.1 coordinate 5,471, forward strand.
GCTTATTACAGCCCAACGATGAATGAGATTGTCTTTCCAGCTGGTATTTTGCAATTCCCATTCTTCTCAGCGGATGCGGATGATGCCATTAATTATGGAGGAATAGCAGCGGTCATTGGCCATGAAATGTCGCATGGATTTGACGATTCAGGAAGCCAATACGATAACGATGGTACGTTGAGAAACTGGTGGACGCCTGAAGATTTGTCTAAATTTAAAGCAAAAACGGTCCAATTGGGAACTCAATTTGATCAATATACGGTGGTAGATACGATTCATGTGAATGGTAAATTTACGATGGGCGAAAATATAGGAGACTTAGGCGGATTGAATATTGCTTACGAAGCATTTAAGATGACTAAGCAGGGACAATCCAAAAAGAAAATAGATGGATTGACTGCAGACCAACGATTCTTTTTGGCATGGGCGCAAGTGTGGAGAGGAGCTTCCAGGCCTGAAATGGCAGCTCAAATGATCAAAACGGATCCTCACTCACCTGGCCAGTATAGAACTATTGGCACTCCAGTTAATATGGATGCTTGGTATGAAGCATTTAATGTTAAACCAGGAGATAAGTTATACAAGAAACCTGAGGACAGAATTAAAATTTGGTAATTGACTCATCCAGTGGTTAGGGCTCCAATTAAAATTGGATCAACTAAATTTTACACAAACAAAGCCATAAAAAAAGGTGACTCTTCGAGTCACCTTTTTTCTATTCGACATAATCCTAAAGGACCTATCTAACTCTTATTTTCCAATCGCAGGATTCGTTTGAATTTCTGTTAATGGAATTCCATAGATGTAACGTGGATCAGATGATTGAATCACCGCTCCAGCACCAAATGAATTTAAAGGCTCACCACGGCGAAGAACATCATTCGCACGGAAACCTTCCGCTATGAATTCAATTCTACGTTCCATTAAAATAGCCTTAATTAAGTCAGCCTTTGCAAGGGTACCAAAATCATAATTCGCATCAGAACGTTGGTGAACTGCAGTCAACAAAGCTAAAGCACGCGTCGCGTTTCCAGCTTCCGCTTCTGCCTCTGCTAAGTTGAGCAATACTTCTGCATACCGAATGTTCGGCACATAGTCAATATAAGGATTCACTCCACTAAATTTAATACTCGAAGGAAATTTGGCTATAGAAGTTGTCGCAACCGTCAATTTAGTTTTACGATCATCAGTTGCAGAAAATTGAGCTTGACTATAAACACCCGTAGCTCCTGTATTTAAATAATATTCTACGTTTCCTGCATTGAAATAGTAGCCCAATTGGTTTTGAGTACCTGGAGCGTTTGTTGCATCCATCGGAAATGAGAATATAGATTCAGTTGTCGTATAAGGTGCTTTGAACACAGCAGATACATCAGCCTGCAAGGCATGTGCCACACGAGCAGAAGCTCTAAAAGGTGCAGCCGCAGAAACAATTTTATTCGCTTCCGTGATTACACCTGCGTGATCTGCTTTGGCTAATAATACTCTTGTCTTTAAAGCGATCGCCGAATTCTTGTGTGCACGAGTTGTATTTAACAAGGCAGACGCATACGTATCAGGTAATTCAGCTTCAGCTTCATTCAAATCTTTTAAAATTTGATCATAAATCTGTGCCACTGAACTACGCG
>JABMMK010000395.1 GCA_013205605.1 Cytophagales bacterium
ACCTCTTCTTTATTTCTATCAACACGTCAAAGAACTCTGTAAACTCGAATCTAAATTTAGATTATTTCTAACCATTTAATCCTCTCGTCTATGCACTAGCAGCGTTTTGCTAGTAATTGGGAGTGCAAAGATGTAGGATTAAATTTGAAATAGCAAACCATGCACCAAAAAAAATCTACAATAAATCCTAATTCACTGAATATCAGTAAATAGATAAAATAAAAAAGCCAAAAATAAAATTTGATTATAATATTTATTAGTATTGAAATAATATAATACTAACCACCTTATCAAATATATCAATGAATACCGACCAACCTACCTGGGATTTTACTTCCCGTGAACTTCAAATCATTTCTTACATCCAACGCGGTAATTCAACCAAAGAAATCGCCGATCAATTATCTGTTTCAGAATATACAATAAAACGCCACCGGCAAAACATTAGCAAGAAAGCAGATGTAAGCGGAAAAACTAGTTTCCGACGGTTTATTAAAAATTACCGCCTCCCCCCACAACTAGAAAAATAATACCCTATTTTATGGTAACAAAATGGTACTTAAAGTACCACAAAAAATAAATTTAGATCCTAGAACTTTACATCAAGTTTCGAAACCTTGGTGTCACCCGAAAAACCAGACAAGAGTAGGGAGAAAATTTAAATTAATTAAAAGATGAAAAAGAACGAAAATTATTTATTCCCATCCCTGGCTATGTTATCTTTAATTATTTGTTTATCAACTACAGTTAAAGGGAAAATAGCTAAAGACGCTACATGTAAGAAGGCTGATCAAACTTGTTACATTACTGTCACAAATGGAAAAGAGACATCTCATAGTGGGTTACTAAAGATTGAGTAGTTACAAATTAAAACCTTAAAATATAAGATTATGAAAAATTCGAAAATATTTCTCGCTAGTTTATTTTGTATCACGCTATTAGCATTAACCACTATGTTAGTTAATGATATTTTTGCGAAAGAAAAACCGCTAGCTAAATGTAGAAAAGCAAATCAAACGTGTATAGATATTCCGGGGCCCTTTGACCCAGATGGAGTTTTGGTTGTCTACTTAGATTAGGAAGCAATGATTGCTGATTATAACTAATCAGCAATCATTAAATTATTAATATCATGAATAATTTCAAAGGCTCACTAAGAATAATTTGCGCACTTTGCCTATTAACTATTTGCTTTCCCATCGCGTATTATATCAGGTTCAAAAAAGAAAGATACTACTCTAATGGGGGGTTTATACGAACCTATTTGCCAATCAAATCTCAATTATTACATGTAAGTACTTCAAATAAAAATATTTATCGTTTCAGCAACTCGAGTAACTCTAATTATGTGTTAGGTTTTCGGGAAAATTCATTCTTAAAATTAACCTTTTCGGGAAATATACTTCGTGAAATTCCAGTCCGCGGAATTATTCATTATCCAAATAATGCTTATTTCAATGATGATATAAATAACAACATGTATATAGTAACAAATAATACAATAGTTACAAAACAAGTGATTGGTAATAATCATGCAAATTACAAAACAAAATCTACAGTAAATTTTAACAGTAACCTTTTTGAGCCGCTTATTTTTAACAACAATAAGATTATTTGCTTGAGAGCTCTTACTAAGAAATGGGCATTTCAATTTCAAAATCTAGCAGAAAGAAAAAATAATGTGAAAGAACACCTAGTTAAATTAGTAGATCAGGGGGAAATTAAATTTAATAAACAAAATAAAACTTTTATTTATGTGTCCTTATTTTCTAATGAAATCGTTCAATATGATACGTTGTTTAATATAATTCATAGAGCCAAAACAATAGACACTGTAGCCACTAAACCACGAGTAACAGAATATCAAAACAGTATGATTTTTTCATCCCCACCACGTGTTACGAACTATGATTTTTTTATCTCAAAAGATAAATTGTTTGTGCGATCAATTGTAAAATCAAACAACGATGTAGATTTTAAGAAAAAAGTCGTATTTGACATTTATAAAATTGATGAAAATTTTAAATATGTTGGTTCATTCTTTATAAATAAAATAAATACTTCTGTTCCTACGGACATGCATATGTTAAACAACAACATTTTATTGTTACTATATGAAAACAGCATCGAAATATTCAAAATTAAGTTATGAACCTTCATTAATTTTCATAATTATTCTTATAAATTTTGTGGTTTATTTTTACTCTGGCGTAGACAAACTAATCCATTTTGACGAATTTGTTGTCAATTTCAGCAAATCTCCGTTTGCCCCTTCTGAATTTATAAATGAAGTAGCCTTTTGTGTCGTTGGAACAGAATTAGGTATTTGTTTTTTGTGCTTCTTTAATAAATTTCAAAAACTAGCATGCCTTTTATTTATGATTATCTCCTTCATTTTTTCAGGTTATGTTTTTCTTATGATTACCTACTCACCTTATTTACCCTGTTCTTGTGGAGGACTGATAAATTTTCTTACCTGGAATGAACATTTAGTTTTAAACATATTATTAACAACCATTTCAGGCTATGCAACGATTATTTCAGAATAAATTTAAGTCCTGTTATTTTATAATTTGCCTACTGTTTATACTTCGTTATGAGGCATCTTCTCAAGCAATTATAAATCAGAAAATATCTCTGCAGCTTCTTGACTCTCCCAGTAACGTGCCCATTTCATTTGCTAAAATAGATATCAAAGAATATAATTCCGTAGGAGACTCCTTAAATATTGTTGGAATAACAAACAAAGAAGGGATGCTGACTTTTACCATATCTAACCCTGCTACACTCTACTTTCAAAGTACATTGTATGGGAATAAAGCCATAAAGTTGACTCCTGAAAATTTTCCTTCAATTAAAATTTACAAATTTGTTCCATTAACAATTGATTTAGAAGAGGTACTGGTAAAAGAAAGATCTCTTTATCAAGTTAATGTGGTAGAAATTAGGATAAAAACACCAATTAAATCTTTGGCACCAATTAATAGCAACTTTTTAAAAACTGTTCAAGGAATACACTCAATATTAGGATCTTACACATATCTTGGTAAAAAAATTACATACTTTATTGATGGCGTTCTTGTTGAAGAAAACATAATCTTGGAAGCTCCTACTAATTCATTTGAAAAAGTGGAAATTTTACTTTCTTCGGTAAGAGATTATTGGTTAAAGTCAAACGAAGTGGCAATTAACTTTATCTCCAAAAAAGTTAAAAATCCTACTTGGGGATTACAACTTACTGGTGAAGTTGCTTTGGGATATCCATACAGAAGCCAAAACATAGGATTGTATTATTTAGGCAAAAAATTAAGCTTTAGAGCATCTGTAATAGATTACGCATATAACTCGATAATCAAAACTGAAACATTCCAAACAACAAATGCCCTTTCTGCAAAACTTTCACAAGTTTCACATGATAAAACTCATCCAAACTATAATTCAATCATCATTAATTATTCAATAGATAGCTTATCAAGTTTTGCCTATCATTGGGGGCATCAAAAAATCAACTACTTTTCAGCGGGCAAATTTGATTTTCAAGAATTGGCGTTTGATCCTTCGCCATCCTATACTTTTTCTTCAAATAGTAAATCACTAGAAAAAGACAGCTTCAGCAATTTAATTTTATATCAAAGACCAAATCACAAACTATTTTTTAGGTATGATTATGGATTTAATAATAATCAATTTACTTACTTAGAAAATAACATTGAAAAACAATCCGTAAATAATATTTCCAATGCCACCTATTTTAATTATTCCAATCAAATTAAATTATCTGACGTGGTAAATATCAATTCAAATTTTTCTTGGGAAAACAAAAATGCAAAAACAAATTTCATAAATCAGGTTGATCCTTTAGCCTTTTCACAATTCTTTGCCAGCTTCTTTGGGATAAAGTCAATTCTAGCTTTTTCTTTAAAAGAAATATCGATTGTTTTAGGTGGGCGAGTAGATTTAATGAATCAAGATTTCAAATCTCCCACAATTCGTACAAACAGAAAAAATCAGTTTAGATTTTTACCTACTTTTTCTATGCAATATGAATCTAAGAAGTTTGGTGCTTTCAATTTTAGCTTAAACAATGACTATACCTTGCCTGACATTACCCAACTCGCAACATTTACAAGGCGAGTGGATCCCTATAAAAGTTTATCAGGAAATAATGCTTTGTATACAGAAAATACCTTTTCTTTTGACTTTACACATTCGTTAGAAATCGATCCACTTTCGCTCTCCACTGTAATACAATACGAAAGAGTAAAAGATTTTTTAGGCTACTCCCCTTTTGTCCAAAATAACACTCAATTGGCTCGATCCTATGCCAATTTAGGCAATGTTTCTAATTTGGATTTTCAATTAGACGCCAGTATACAGATTTCTAAGAAATTGTCCACTCAATTTAATTTTTCGAAAAAATTTATCAAATTTAGCTTAGATACCGTTTTTCGCGAAAAACTTCCTTTTGTAACTTGGATACCTAGCTACTCAGTTTCCCAATCATTTCTTTATCAATTATCAAATCATGTTAGCGCATCACTCGATTTTTACTTTGAAAAATTCACATATGATTATTTTGATAAAAAAACAGTATCAGTGCCCAGCGTAAATGTTTCAATAAACAGTACATTGGGAAAAAATTGGTATTTCGTGCTAAATTGGAATACCATTTTTATAAATGGGAATTTTGAAAAATCTGAAACAAGGCAAAGCACTTATCGTTCAATCACAAGTAGAATTTCCGATTTTAGATACATATCCATATCAATTAAAAAAACATTCGGGGGAAAAAATAATAATGTCCCCATGAAAAGTACATCTGATGAGGTCAAAAGAAAATTCAAAACAATCTAAAATTCTATAATCTTAATCTCACAGCCCCCGTACCGTAGAAGTTGTTTATCAAAAAGATTCAGGACACCGCTATTAACCCAATGTGGTGTATATTTAGACTTAATTATATGAAAAAATCACTTCTTATTCCACTCCTGACTTTATTTTTATCTATGCCAATCAAAGGTAATTCCTGGCTACAAATAGATAAAAACTCTGATACCAATACAATTGTTCTTAAGGAAGTTATTGTTTTAAGTAAATCCGCCAAAGTAATAAAGTCTCTATCATCAGATACTCCCAAAAGAAATAGTCAAATCAGGGGTCCGCTCGTTATATGGATGGGCGTCCTTATTGACAGCCCCAATTTAAACCGCAAAGAATTAAAGACCTTTTCCATATTTACCCTCATTAAAAAGAAAATTCCCCAAGTCATTGAAATAGACTTCTATACACTTGGCAACAACGGCCTACCATTGAAAAAATTAAATACTCCCTCATTTGAGTTTAATTTATATAAAAAAGGATGGAATGAGTTTGAAATACCCTCTCATATAGTGATCCCTGAAAAAGGAATCATTATAGCCTTTCGATTTAAAAAACATTCAAAAGATTGGCAAAACCAAGTAAACTCCATTGGATTGGGCGCTTATAAGACCGATAAACAATCATATATTATTAGACACCATGATTGGGAAGACTTTCCAATCTACGAACCATATCAAAAGAAGTACTCCAAACGTGTCAGTATGATGATTAAAATAACAGCTATTCCTTAAAAAATTCAATCAAAAAAATTAACCCTAATCAGACAGAAAATTATCCGACCAAAATCGCTAAAAATTTAATTTTATATTTGAGGTACATCGGCAATATTTTTTTAAAAAATTAGCCCACTATTCATCCAAAAACGGATAACGGAAATCCGTCGGCGAAACAAAGACTTCTTTGATCGTTCGAGGAGAAACCCAACGCAATAAATTCAAGTATGACCCCGCTTTATCATTCGTGCCAGATGCCCGCGCACCCCCAAAAGGTTGTTGGCCCACCACCGCCCCCGTACACTTATCATTTAAATATAAATTCCCGGCGGCATGCATTAAGGCCGACTTCGCCTCCTCCATCGCATAGGAATCCCGAGCAAAAATCGCACCCGTCAATGCATACGCTGATGTCTCATCAACCATTTTCAAAGTCTTCGCCCAATCCTTGTCTTCATATATATATATAGTCAGCACAGGACCAAAAATTTCCTCCACCATGGTTCTCGATTTTGGATCCGTCGTCAACAAGATCGTTGGCTCCACAAAGTACCCTTTCGTATCATCACTCCCACCCCCAGCAAAAATGCTGACAGCCGAGTCTTTTTTAGCATCCTCTATATAAGCATTGATCTTAGCAAACGCTTTGGCATCAATCACCGCATTTACAAAATTTCCAAAATCCTCCGTGCCCCCCATTTGAATAGCCCCCAAATCCTCCTGTAAATACTTCCCAACCTGCGGCCAGATCGATTTAGGAATGTATGCCCGTGATGCCGCCGAACATTTTTGACCCTGATACTCAAAAGCTCCTCTGATTAAACCTACAGCCAAGGCTTTCGGATCAGCCGATGCATGGGCAACCACAAAATCTTTCCCGCCCGTTTCTCCCACAATCCTTGGATATGATTTATACGTAGATATATTATTCCCAATATTCTTCCAAATCGTTTGAAAAACAGCCGTAGACCCCGTAAAATGAACCCCAGCAAAATCCCGATGAGAAAACACGACCTCCCCAGCTTCCGGCCCATCTGCAAAAACCAAATTAATCACCCCAGCCGGTAATCCAGCCTCCTCCAAAATTTCCATCAATAAACCCGCCGAATAAACCTGCGAAGGCGACGGCTTCCAAACAACCGTATTCCCCATCAAAGCTGGCGCCGCGGGTAAATTTCCGGCAATAGCTGTAAAATTAAAGGGTGTCAACGCATACACAAATCCCTCTAAAGCCCTATATTCCACTCGGTTCCACACGCCTGGCGAAGAAATCGGTTGGTCCGAATATATCTGAGAGGCAAAATGTACATTGAATCGTAAAAAATCCACCCACTCACAGGCCGCGTCAATCTCAGCTTGATATACATTTTTCGACTGACCCAACATCGTTCTCGCATTCAACTGCATTCGATATTTAGTTGCTGAAAGCTCCGCTGCTTTTAAAAAGATGGCTGCTCTCCTTTCCCACGGCAATGCCGACCAAGCCGAATGCGCATCCAAAGCTGCGTCAATCGCCGCAGAAACCTCTTTCTTACCTCCCTCATAATAATGCCCCAAAATATGTTGATGGTCATGTGGACAAATCATCGAAGTTTTTCGAGATCCCCGAACATCCTTCCCTCCGATCCGCATGGAAATATCAATTTGCTGGCCCCTTAACTCCGCAATCGTTTCCTGTAAACGAATTCGCTCAGCACTACCTTTAATATAAGAATATATAGGCTCATTAATTGGCACAGGGTTATTGAAAAAACCAGTTGACATATTATTTTTGTTTGTTGAAATGATGCGCCAAATTAAACCTTTTATCAGGAACTTTCAAGGTTCATACGAAAGGTATGGTTTTAATCGAATCCAAACAGCCAAATCTAATCCATGAATCTTCTCCAGTTCTTCAAAACTAGCTATATAAGGATGCTGCTTTCTATACGTTAAAAATAATTTCACCTGCACATAAGGTAAATAAGGGTGCCTGAACTCGTTCCATGCCAAGCGATTAATTTTTAGCGTTCGATAAACTCCCGAGCCAATGTTTAAATGAGATTTATTTTCATCCACCCAAACCGAATCCAACCCATAAACTTCCTTAAGTTGCAAAACCGCATTAAAACCGCCTAATCGTTGGCGATATGCTAAAATTCTTTTAGCAAAGCCAGGCCCAATCCCTTTTAAACCTATCCAGGCCAACGAGTCCGCCACGTTGATATCCAAGACCCAATGTTGGTTTTGAACTGACTTCCTCACGTACCCTGGAAAAATAATTCTTTTGAAATTGCTCGTCGGTCCAGCCCTCCGCTCCCATTTTTTATGAACAGGATAATTCCTCCAAACTCGAGGCTTAGGCATTTTAACCAAAGCAGAGTTCCAAACCTTAGGCTCAAAAGAAATGGCCAATGCCTCCTCTTCTATATAGGTATAATACATGGACGCCAACACATAGATCAATAAAAGCAAAAACAAAGAATAAAGACCCTTAATCTCGCTTCGAGAAATGCCAAAAACAAATCTCAAATAATAGTGGATTTTAGCGCGCATTGTTATGAATGGTTAGGTTTACATGCCTTTTTGAAAGACACAAATCCAATTTGGATATTTTTTTTAACATATAGTTGACTTTCAAAAAATTATCAGTAATTTTGCAGGCTATTTTAGGATATAAACCTTCGGGGCTATCCGTGAAATGATTTCTGAAACACAAATCTCTTATCGTAGGGGAGGCGCAAAGGGAATTCATTTTTTTCATCTACGAGGCATTCAGCTTTTAATTTTCGCTTGAAAAAGCGAGAAACTGTGCCCAGTTGGGCCTTTTTTCAATTTAATTTAAAACGTATAAAGCCTTGAGTAACATCACTGCCACCGGAAGACATAGCTTTGCGAAAACGCAATCTGTGATCAATTATCCAGATTTTCTGGATATCCAAATCAAATCCTTCCAGGATTTTTTCCAGTTAGAAACAGCTGCAGAGAATCGGACCGACGAAGGTTTATTTAAAGTATTTGCCGAAAACTTTCCGATCGCGGATTCGCGTGAGAACTTCGTGCTTTCATTTGTTGATTATTCAGTTGATCCGCCGAAATATTCGGTAGATGAATGTATCGACCGAGGATTGACGTATTCGGTACCTTTAAAAGCCAAGTTGCGTTTGATCTGTAATGACACGGACAACGAGGATTTCCAAACCATCGAACAAGAAGTGTTCTTGGGTAACATCCCTTATATGACTGAGCGTGGATCCTTCGTGATCAATGGCGCTGAGCGTGTAATTGTATCCCAACTACATCGTTCGCCGGGTGTATTCTTTGCACAATCAAAGCATACCAACGGAACTAAATTGTATTCGGCACGTATTATTCCGTTCAAGGGTTCTTGGATTGAATTTGCGACAGACGTTAATAACGTCATGTATGCATACATTGACCGTAAGAAAAAGTTTCCTGTGACCGTGTTGCTTCGTGCGATTGGATACGGAAATGACAAAGACATTTTAGATCTTTTCGGCTTAGCTGAGGAATTAAATGTGGATAAGAAAACATTGAAGTCGACTGTAGGTCGCCGACTTGCTGCTAGGGTTTTAAAAACATGGCAAGAAGACTTCGTGGATGAGGATACCGGTGAGGTAGTTTCCATTGACAGAAATGAAATTTTAATCGAGCGTGATACTGTTATTACGGAGAATGAAATTGAAACGATTTTAGATTCGGGTTCAAGCACAATCATTCTTCATAAGGACGATGTCAACGTATCTGATTATAACATCATCTATAATACATTGCAAAAAGATACTTCAAACTCTGAGAAAGAGGCGGTAGAAGTTATCTACAAGCAATTACGTAATACGGATGCTCCGGATGAGCAAACTGCTCGGGACATCATTCAAAACTTGTTCTTCTCGGACAAGCGTTATGATTTAGGGGAAGTTGGCCGTTACCGTATCAACAAAAAATTAGGTCATGATATTCCGATGGAGGTTAAAGTTTTAACCAAAGAGGATATCATATCCATCGTAAAATACTTGATCGGTTTGATCAATTCTCGTGCGGTTGTGGATGATATTGACCACTTATCTAATCGTCGTGTTCGTACCGTGGGTGAGCAATTATATGCTCAGTTCGGAGTAGGACTAGCGCGTATGGCTCGTACCATTAAGGAGCGTATGAACGTACGTGATAATGAGGACTTTAAGCCGGTGGATTTGATTAATGCCCGTACTTTATCGTCTGTTATTAACTCGTTCTTTGGAACAAATCAGTTATCTCAATTCATGGATCAAACCAATCCATTGGCTGAGATTACCCACAAGCGCCGTATGTCGGCCCTAGGACCTGGTGGACTTTCTCGTGAAAGAGCTGGTTTCGAGGTTCGTGACGTTCACTATACGCATTACGGTCGTCTATGTACGATTGAAACACCTGAGGGACCGAACATTGGTTTGATTTCTTCTCTTTGTGTGCATGCGAAAGTAAACTCGATGGGATTCATCGAAACTCCATACCGTATTATTGACGGAGGAAAAGTAGATATTACGACGCACGTTGAATATTTGACGGCTGAGGAAGAAGATGGTAAAAACATCGTTCAGGCGAATGCCATGATTGACAAAACGGGTAAATTCTTATCAGATCGTGTTAAGGCACGTTTTGAAGGAGATTTCCCTTTGGTAAATCCAGCAGAAGCCCAATTTATGGATGTGGCGCCTAACCAAATTGTTTCGGTCGCAGCTTCGATGATTCCATTCTTGGAGCATGATGATGCTAACCGTGCCTTGATGGGATCAAACATGCAGCGCCAAGCGGTGCCATTGTTGCGCCCAGAAGCTCCGATTGTTGGAACAGGTTTAGAACATCGCGTGGCGATTGACTCACGTACTTTGGTTGTATCCGAAGGAACAGGAGTTGTGGAATATGTAGATGCTTTACGAATCGTAGTTAATTATGATCAAACTGAATCTGAAAAATTAATCAGTTTCAGTGGTTCAAAAAAGGAATACAATTTGATTAAATTCCGTAGAACGAATCAGGATACGACGATCAACTTAAAACCGATTGTTTTCAAAGGAGATAAGGTAGCTAAAGGACAAGCGCTTTGCGAGGGTTATGCAACTCAAGCGGGTGAATTAGCCTTAGGACGTAATATGAAAGTGGCGTTCATGCCATGGCAAGGATATAATTTTGAGGATGCGATTGTAATCTCAGAGAAAGTGGTTCGCGATGACATCTTTACTTCGATTCACATTGAGGAATTTGAATTAGAGGTGCGTGATACAAAACGTGGTGAGGAAGAATTAACTTCTGAAATTCCAAACGTTTCGGAAGAAACTGTACGTAACCTTGATGAAAATGGAGTGGTACGTGTGGGTTCTGATGTAAAAGAGGGAGATATCTTAATTGGTAAAATTACACCAAAAGGAGAATCTGATCCAACGCCAGAAGAGAAATTATTACGTGCCATCTTTGGTGACAAAGCGGGTGATGTAAAAGATGCTTCTAAGAAAGCGCCACCATCGTTAAAAGGTGTGGTGATCGACACTAAATTATTTGCTCGTCCTAAAAAGGACAAAGAAGAGCGTGATAAGTCGAAGGCAGAATTAAAGAAAGTGATGAAATTATATGGCAAGGACCTATTGGAAATTCGCCGCATCATGATCGAAAAGACAACTGCTTTATTAGCTGGCAAAACATGTGGTGGTATTCGCCATAAGTTTGGGACGGTGATTGTAGAGAAAGGAGTGAAATTCACAGCCAAAAATATCGAGGAATTATTATTCCCTGAGAAAAATATGTATCGTGATGAGTCAACGTATGCGGTTCCTGAAGAAGCCAACTTGCTACCTGACTTAATTGTAGAAGATGCAACGGCAGATGCGGAAGTAAATGCAAATTTCTTACAATTGATCAAAAACTTCCACGGACGCAGAAATGAAATCGCAGGACAATTCAAGCGTGAGCGTTTTGTTTTAGAAGTAGGAGATGAATTACCTGCAGGTATCGTTAAATTGGCTAAAGTTTATATCGCCAAAAAACGTAAGTTGAAAGTAGGTGATAAGATGGCGGGTCGTCACGGAAATAAGGGGGTTGTAGCTCGTATCGTGCGTGAGGAAGATATGCCATTCTTAGAAGATGGAACTCCGGTCGATATCGTATTGAATCCATTAGGTGTACCTTCTCGTATGAACTTAGGTCAAATCTATGAAACGGTATTAGGTTGGGCTGGACAAAAATTAGGCAAGCGTTATGCGACACCTATTTTTGACGGTGGAACTGAAGCTGAGGTAGCGGCTGAATTAACATTAGCTGGCTTACCAGATTGGGGCCGTACGTATTTGTACAATGGTTTAACAGGAGATAAATTTGACCAACCGGTAACCGTTGGTATTATTTACATGCTGAAATTAGGCCACTTGGTAGATGATAAAATGCACGCACGTTCCATCGGACCATATTCATTAATTACGCAACAACCATTAGGAGGTAAAGCTCAATTTGGGGGTCAGCGTTTTGGTGAGATGGAGGTTTGGGCACTGGAGGCATTTGGAGCTGCTAATATCTTGCAAGAGATTTTAACGGTAAAATCGGATGATGTC
>JABMMK010000396.1 GCA_013205605.1 Cytophagales bacterium
ACAACATAAATGCACCCACGGCCGATAAAGTTAGATTATGTCCTGGGATGGCGTTGATACTACCATCTTCATTGTATTTTCCTAATCGAGGCCCTAATACGATCGCACCCGCTAAAGCTGCAAAACCGCCCATCGCATGAACAGCGGTAGAACCTGCAAAGTCGTTAAAGCCTTGCACGGCTAACCAACCGTTCGGATTCCATACCCATTGGGCGGCCAATGGATACATCACGGCGCAAAATATCGTTACAAAAACGGCGTATGACCACATTTTCATTCTTTCGGCTACTCCACCGGAAACAATGGAAATGGCGGCCACCGCAAAGCCCATTTGGATAAACCAAAATAGACTATTTGAAATGGTCAAACCTAATCCTAAATCTTCTTTTGTTATTCCAAAATCAAAAGCCCAATATCCATTTGACTTACCATAAGCAATTCCAAATCCGACTAAATAAAAGGCGACACCTCCAAACAGGATGTCAATCATTACTTTGGCTATAATGCTGACCGCATTTTTAGATCGGACAAATCCCGCTTCTAAAAGAGCAAATCCACCTTCCATTTGGAAGATTAATGCCGCACAAATGGCGACCCAAACTGTGTCAATAGCGTGTGTTAGTTCTACTTGCTGAGCAGCAAGCGTGGCAGTTTCATTCATGATTTTGTTTCGTATATAATGCTTATTGTTACAAAAATAAAAAAGGATTTGGATTTACATACATTTTGGGTAAACTTTAAGGAAACTAAACCAATAAATTATGAAAGCAAGTCGACGCGATTTCATTCAATCTCTAGGCCTCGGCTCAGCAAGCTTAAGCCTAGGGAATTATAAAACTAATTCTATAGACTCAAAAGCTGTTTCTTTAGATGACCAACAATTATTTGTAGGAGATAATATAGCGGTAGCCAATACCCAGTATGGAAAAGTTCGTGGATATATTTTACGAGGTATTCATACTTTTTTAGGGATTCCCTATGGAGCGGATACGTCTGGAAACAATCGCTTTATGCCGCCTCAAAAACCTAATCCTTGGACCGAAACTCGTCCTGCAGTTTGGTGGGGAAATACAGCTCCACAAATCATGGATAATCGATATGCAAACCAATATGCTTCTTTTGTAGATCATTGGAATTATGATGATGTTTCCGAAGACTGTTTGCGCATCAATGTTTGGACTCCTACTTTGGATCAGAAAAAAAGGCCTGTTATATTATGGTTGCACGGGGGTGGCTATACGAATGGGAATGCCGTAGAGCAAGATGGTTACCATGGGGAGAATCTTTCGAGGTTTGGGGATGTCGTATTTTGTTCCATCAATCATCGCTTGGGTGCTTTAGGTTATAGCCAGCTTTCTGCTGCGGGTGGTCATCCTGCTTCAGGAAATGTGGGTAATTTAGATATGGTCGCTTCTTTAGAATGGATCAGAGATAATATTTCAAATTTTGGTGGGGATCCAGGTAATGTGACCATTATAGGGCAATCCGGTGGAGGTGCAAAAGTGACCACTTTGATGAATATGCCATCTGCCAAAGGATTGTTTCATAAAGCCGTTGCTTTAAGTGGAAGTTCATTGAGCGGTACCAACAAAGAATTTGCTGAGAAAGTTGGACTTAAAATTATGGAAGAAGCTGGTTTGAAACTAGGCGATATTAAAGGCTTACAAAAGTTGACCTGGAGAGAATATATCGACATTGCCAACAAAGCAGCCGCTAAAATGGGGGATGAGGCTAAACGAATGAACATTGCCCGAGCTGGGTTCTCACCTGTAGGAGATGGCCAATATTTAGCTGCAGGGGAATTCTTTAAGGATTCATCTCATTTTTCAGCCAACATTCCTTTATTAATTAACACAACTTTTCATGAACAATCTCCTTCTAGGACAGACTCAAGTCTTGAAAAAATAAATTTGTCAGGTGTTAAAGAAAAGCTAAAGTCAAGGTTTGCAGACCAAACGGATAAAATAGTAGATGCCTATGCTCAAAATTTCCCTGAAGCCAAGCCAGTTGAAATTTGGGCTTTAATTAATTCAAATAGAAAAAATGCCATTGCCGCCGCTAATGTTAAGGCCGGACAGAAAAAAGCTCCTGTGTATGTTTCATGGTTCGGTTGGCAACCACCGCTATTTGATGGTAGAATGCGGGCATTTCATTGCGATGACATTTGTTTTTGGTTTTATAATACAGACTTAATGCTAACGCATACTGGAGGTGGTAAACGCCCAAGAGCTTTGTCAGAAAAAATGGCTAAAAGCTTTTTGAATTTTGCTAGAACAGGAAACCCCAATGGCGGTGGTTTACCTAATTGGAAGCCTTATACGGCTGAAAAAGGGGAGACTATGGTATTAAACGATCAATCAATGCTGGCTTTAGATCCCGATCGTGAGGCAAGACAATCTTTAGGATAATTAATTTATGAAGTATTTATTTTTAGCTGTTTTTTGTTTGACCTCTTTTGTATTTAAGGGTCAAAAACCTTCCATCATCCCCATTCCTCTAAAGGCTGAATACCCAAAAGGGTCTTATTCTTTACCTTCTTTTTTGACTTTGTCAGGACCCAATGTACTCACATTACAAGTGGCATTCAAGGTATTTTCTGAGAAACTTAAAAAGGCAACGGGATATAAATTGTCTTGGATTTATAAGGATCAGGCCAACGCTAATATTCGATTTGTGTTAAATAAGTCGTTTGATTCATCCTTGGGCAAAGAAGGCTATCGCCTGCAAGTGAATAAGAATGGGGTCAAAATATTCGCAAATAACCCAGTGGGATTATTTTATGGGATACAAACGTTAGGCCAATTACTACCCAAGGAAATAGAGTCTAAAACATTTATTGCCGGTATTTCGTGGAAAATTCCTTTTGCTGATATTCAGGATACGCCAAGATTCGCTTGGCGCGGACTGATGTTTGACGTAGCGAGGCATTTCTTTACGAAGGATCAAGTCAAGCAATTTATTGACGAAATGGTTATCTATAAATATAATTTATTG
>JABMMK010000397.1 GCA_013205605.1 Cytophagales bacterium
ACGACCAATAACCCTTTAGCGGATATTAATCCATCCGACATTGAGTCGATTGACGTATTGAAAGATGCTGCTTCTGCCGCTATTTATGGTTCTCGTGCGGGTGCTGGAGTTTTATTGATTACTACGAAGCGTGGAAAATCAGGAAAAGCGAAGGTGTCGATAGATTCTTGGGCTGGTGTTAGTGACGCGGTTCGTTTGCCAGATGTGTTAAATGCTGAGCAATTCATGTACCATAAAAATATGGCCATTGGAAATGCATTGAAATTAAATCCAAATGCAGTATCATCAACTCAAAGAAACTCGGCTAACCAATCTTTCTTGCCAAATTATAATGCGGATGGATCATTGATCGACACAGATTGGTCTAAAGTCGTATATCAAACAGCCTTTTCTCAAAATCATAACATGACGATTACAGGGGGAACCGATAAGACTTCTTATTACTTCTCTGCTGGTTTTTCAGACCAAGAAGGTTTTTTACGTAGCAATACTTTCCAACGACGTTCTGGTCGATTCAATATGGATCACCAAGCGACAAACTGGTTGAAGTTTACAACTAATTTCAATTATTCAAATACGTATAATATGGCACCTATGTCAGGATCAAATCCTGGTGGTGCATTTAATACGTCAGGATTAGGCCGTATTGCAGTGGCTCAGGTACCTAATTTGCCAGCTTATTTGCCGGATGGCAATTATAACCTAGAGAACAATACGGTAGGTCGTATGAATAACTTGCTTCCGGCACAGTTTCCTAATCCAGCGGTTGTACGTGATTTAGATAAAATTACTTCTGAAAACACGCGTTTAATTGCAAATTTAGGTGCTGAGATTAAAATTACTGATGGTTTAATTTTCAAAACGAGTTATTCATGGGATCGTAGAAACACAGAAAATGTTCGTTTCTTTAATCCATACAATGGAGATGGTTGGGCTGCCAGTGGTGATGCTTACAACAATACAGCTCGTTCTGACAACTGGAACTTGATTAACACCTTACAGTACAATGTGAAGTTGGGCGAAAACCACAACATATCAGCGGTTTTAGGTTCAGACTCTCAAAAAACACGTGTGTTAAACTGGGGAGCTCAACGTCAAGGATTAGCTGATTTTTTCTTTACTGATTTTCAAGGAAATTATGGAACTAATTTAGCGGCTGGAAATGGAATTTACCAAGTGTCTTATGAGGCTTATTTAGGAAGTTTCAGTTACAATTATGGAGGTAAATATTTCTTAAGTGCTAATTACCGTCGTGATGGAAACTCTGCTCTTTCTGCGGATAACCGTTGGGGTGACTTTGGTGGAGTATCAGCCGGTTGGACTATTTCTGAAGAGAAGTTCTTCAAGAATACCAACCTAGGTAACAAAATTTCTAACCTACGTTTTAAGGCATCATGGGGTAAAGTGGGTAACGGTAACGTTCCTAATGCCTATGGTTCTTTCTCTACTTTTGGTTCTGGTTTGTATGGTGCGGCGCCAACATTGGCGTTTAACCAAGCAGGAAATAAGGATTTGAAATGGGAGACGAGTGAGCAGTCCAACTTTGGTATTGATATTAGTTTCTTAAATGATCGTATTTCATTAGAAGCCAACTATTACAACAAGGATATCAATAATTTGATTTTGAATGTTCCTCAAGCACCTTCGAAAGGTATTCCGGGGAACTCGATTTTGGCCAACGTAGGTTCCATGTATAACCGAGGATATGAGTTAGCGATTACAGCAACTCCGATTAATAACGGTGGATTTACTTGGACTACAAACGTCAACTTTGCGACCAATGAAAACATGGTTACTTCTTTAGTAGATGCGAATACGCCTATTTTAACGGCAACATCTGGTCTAGAGACTACCTCCATTACGAAAGTGGGTTATTCAGCTGCACAAATTTACGGAGTTAAGACAGGTGGAGTAAATCCTGCTAACGGACGCCGTATATACATTAGAAAAGATGGTGTTAAAGTACAATACCAACACTTAGGTGGAGCAGATGCTTGGACTTTGTTAGATGGAACGCGTACAGTATCCGCTTCCTCAGAGCAACAAATCTTAGGAAATACGATGCCAACCTATTACGGAGGATTTAATAATACTTTCCGTTATGCTGGTTTTGACCTTGGAATGAACTTTACCTTTTCTGGAGGTAACTTGATTTACAATGGTTCTCAAGCAGGTTTACGTGACCAGCGTGTATGGAATAACACAGTGGATGTTTTGAATTCTTGGACCAAAGAAGGTCAAATTACGGATATTCCTCGTGCTGTATATGGGGATAACGTTTCGAATGGTTCATCTTTCTTAATTGATGCCAATATTCAAAAGGGAGATTTTATTCGTTTGCAAACCGCTACTTTGGGATATAAGATTCCTGCCAACTTGACTAAATTAGGTATTAATAGTCTTCGTGTGTATGCACAGGCAAACAATGCCTTTTTATGGACAGAGTATGCTGGGGTTGACCCTGAAATCTCAACCAATGGAGATACAAATTTAGCGTCAGGTATTGAGCGTAACTCAATTCCACAAGCTAGGTCATTTACAATTGGTCTTAACATAGGTTTATAATTTTAAAGGAGATAAGAAAATGAAATTATTCACAAACAAAATTGGAATCTTGTCTATCGCCTTAGCGATGACAGTTACTTCTTGTAATAAGGAATTCTTGAACGCAGTTCCAGAATTAGATTTGTCTGATGCGACGGTATTTAATACACCGGCTCGTGTTTTATCCCAGGTTAACGGACTTTATGGTTCAGCTAAATCAGGGAGTTTGTTTGGAGGTCGTTATTTAATTTATAACGATATCCGTGGAGAGGATTGGGTGAACCGTACGACGAACTCGGTAACGGGTTATTCTACGTACCAAGGAAACCAAGATCCTTCGGATTCGTATTTGGCTAGTTTTTGGGTAGTAGGTTACTCGACGATCAACCGTGCTAATTTATTCTTAGAAGGTTTAGCTGCA